>DASUHV010000016.1:0-9394 GCA_036273355.1 Gaiellales bacterium | reverse complement strand
GGGAGGCCAGCCGCGCAAGGACGCTCTGGCCATTCTCAGAGCAGTGAACGGTCGCAACCTGCGATCCGCTAACTGGCTGGCCCGGCGCGGTCGCCGTCGTGTTGCGGATCAATTGCTCCGCCTGCGTCGCGCTGCCACTGGCACCACCACCCAGCATCACGAACCAGTAGCCGAATCCGAGAATGCAGAGGAGAAACACACCAGCCGGCAGTGGCCGCTGGCGCATCCAGCGAACCTCCTGTTGCACCTCCGCCGCGTTAGGGGTCGGATCACCCGAGGGAAACGCACAACCCAATCGGCCGACCAGCGGACTTACTTGAGAACGACGAACCTGTACTCCGTCCGTCGCCAGGCCGGCGTACTGGACCCCATTGCGGCAATCGGAGCCCGGCCACCCTTGAAGGCAACTGCACGACGGTGTCCTGACGGATAGCACACCCGCTGGCAGACAGTGGTACTCGCAGCGGCCGATCAGCAGCACGTCGTCGTCGACACCGACGCGCAGCGTCGAGATGTCGGGATCCTCGATCCAGCGCATCACCCGCGTCCTGGGCGGTCGCCGTGGTTGCGTATTGGTTGCGTCAGCCAGAAAGACCGGGGCGTAGCTGCCACGAATCGTTCCGCCTGGTTGAGCCGCAAATGGCCTAGTGACGCGGGTTGGCGTCGCGTCACGCCTCCGTGGAGCTACCCGTTGGGGGTACGGCAGGAGGGCCCTGCGCCGATCTGACCTCGTCCGCGTAACCGGTAGCGTCGCCGGCCGGAATCTTCACGGTTTCCACACGCGCGTATGAAATGTTCGTGCCATGAAGGACCTGAAGAAGCACCTGACGTGGTATCGACTCCGCGACCCGAGCCGCCCCGACAACGTCTACGGCGACGAGATCGCCGACGAGCAGCTGGCATTCCAACGCGCGGCGAAGCTCGCCGGCTTCTACCAGCAGCCGATCGAGGTCTGCAAGGTGGTCGGTGGGAGACTCGCCCGCCCGGTCGGCATCCCCGTCGAACCCGGGCCGACAGCACCGATCGGATAAGCCGCCGCCGGTAGCAGATCGTGGCGATCAGCACGTGCGCGGAAGATAGCGTAGGCTGTTCGGCCTCATGGAACGCGGGCCTCGCGTAGGCACCGTCTTCGCCGGGTATCGCATCGACGCCGTCCTCGGTCAAGGCGGGATGGGCGTCGTCTATCGCGCAACGCATCCACGGCTGGGCAGCGTTGTGGCGATCAAGGCGATGGACCTGCGGCTTTCTCGCGACGAGTCCCAGCGCGAGCGCTTTCTCCACGAGGCTCACATCGCGGCATCGCTCAACCACCCGAACGTGATCCCCATCTTCGACGCCGGCTACGAGGGCGACGAGCTGTACATCGTGATGCGGTATGTGGCCGGCGCCGACCTGGGCAAGGCGCTCCGGGCTCGCGGGCCGCTGGACGTCCCCACAACGGCGCACCTGCTGCGGCAGGCCGGGCGCGGCCTCGATGCGGCTCACAAGCGGGGACTCGTTCATCGCGACGTGAAACCGGCGAACCTCCTGCTCGAGGCCGCAACCGCCGAGCTGCTCGACGCCCACCTGTACGTCGCGGATTTCGGCCTGGTCGCCGTGGCCGAAGCGACCGGCACCTCAGTCGGGACCGCCGCCTACATGGCTCCGGAGCAGATCGAGGGCGGCCCCGTCGATCCCGGCACCGACGTGTACGCGCTCGGGTGCGTGGCATACGAGTGCCTGTGCGGCGTCCCGCCCTTCTCGCGGGAGGCCGACGCGGCGGTGCTCTGGGCACACATGCAGGAGGATCCGACACCACCGTCAGCGGTGCGTTCGGAACTGCCCCGGTCGGTCGACCAGGCGATCGCGCGCGCCATGGCGAAGGATCCGGCGGATCGCTACCGGAGCTGCGCAGAGCTGGCGGACGCCCTTTCCGAGCCCGGCGACGGCCGCCGGCCGCGCGTGAGACGGCGAAGGCGTCCGCCGATCGGTCGGCGAGCGATCCGGCGCGGCCTGCTCGTGGTTGCTGCCCTGTTGCTCGCCACGCTCGCCGTCGCCGCTGTCCTTCACTTCTCAGCAGGTGAGAGCACCGGTAGTCCACCCGCGAGCAGCAACGGCGACAGTGGTCAGCACTCGACGCTCGCTACCACCGCGACGGTGTCCGTCGCAGCGCTGACGGGCCTCGTCAGCCAGGCCGGAGTCAACGTTCGCGCGTGCGGGCCTGTCCAGGATGAGCTATCGACGGGCTCGAAATGGATCTACTGCCGGCTTCATGGCAAACAGGCGACTGCGAACGGCGCAGCGGTGTCGCTGACGATTCACATGTACCCGCACCCGTGGTTCAACCTCTATGCGCATTACCGGGAAGGCGTGCAGCGCCACCGCGCCAACGACCCACTACTCGCGCCCGAGAACAGCCAGCAAGCGGGGAGGAAGTGCGGACGATTGGCCGGGCAATGGCACTACGAGGATGCGTGGCGGCGGACGGGCCCGTCGATTCAGATCGAGGCGAACCCCGACCTCGTCTCGATGATCAAGCACAAGGTCGACGGCCGCATCATGTGCTGGGTCTCGAACAAAGGGATGGACGAGATCGAGTGGACGCTGAACGACCGCACCATGTACCTCCTGGCGACGGTTGACGGCAGGAAGGCTCCCGAGGGTCAGGCGGGCCTCTATCGGTGGTGGGCCGTGTTTCGGAACCGCCTGGCGCCGTCCGATGAGCAGCCCGGGTGAGCGTGAGCTGATTGGCGGAGCGGACCGCAGCTTTCACGTTTCGCCTGCTCGGCCCGCTCGACGTCCGCCGCAACGGCGAGCAGGTGCCGGTCGACGGCCCGCACCTGCGGGCGCTGCTGGCGATGCTGCTGTTGCGAGCGAACGCCCCGGTGTCGAGGGATCGCCTGGTCGACGACCTGTGGCAGCACGAGCCGCCACGCCATGCATCGAATGCACTCCAGGTGCTCGTCTCACGCCTGCGCGGTGCGCTCGCGCCAGACGGCGCAGCCATGGTCGTTCACAGCACTGTCGGCTACATGCTGGCGGTGCCGCGATCGAAGCTCGACCTGCTCCGCGTCGAGGACGACTGGGCGGCCGCGCGTGCCGCGCTGTGCGCCGGTGACCCGGAGACCGCGTCTCGGAGGCTCTCGGCGACGCTTGACGTGTGGCGAGGCGACCCGCTGGCCGAGTTCGCCGGCCGGTGGTTTGCCGATGCCGACCGGCACCGGCTCGCCGAGATGCGGCTCGCGGTCCAGAGCGATTGGTTTGACGCCGAGCTTGCGCTCGGGCATCACCATCAGGTGCTCGGCGAGCTCGCGGCCGTGGTTGCCAAGCACCCCAATCAGGAGCGGCCGCTGCGGCAGCTGATGCTGGCGCTCTACCGTTGCGGTCGGCAGGTTGATGCCCTGGCGGAATACACCACCGCCCGCAGGCGGCTGGACGACGACTTCGGCCTTGCCCCGGGCTCTGAGCTGCAGCAGCTCGAGCGGGCGATCCTTCAGCAGGATCCGTCGCTCGACCTGCCGGTCGCCGCGACACCGGTCGCCTCACAGCCGATCATCCTCTGGTCGAGCTCGGCGGAGGGGCTGGCGCCGATGGCCGCTCTGGCGGCACCCCTGGCGACACAGGCGAGCGCTCGCGAGCTCCTGCTGGTTCGCCTGCTTGCCGGCGACGAGGCGACTCAGCTGTCTGGCGCGGTCGCCACGCAGGCCGAGTTGGTGCACCGCCTGAGGCGATCTCGCATCGTGGCCCGAAGCGCCGCGTTCACCTCGACCTCGCCGGGCGACGATCTCGTGCGTCTGGCGGACGAGCAGTCCAGCGTGCTCGTACTGCTCGAGTTCGCCGATCAGTATGGGTCGTTGCTTGATATGCATACGACCGTGCTGGCAGACTGTGCATGTGATGTCGGCCTGCTGGCCACACGGGAGGGGAAGCGGCCACGTGCACACGCCCCTGTCCTGGTGCCGTTCGGCGGGAACGATCACGACTGGACGGCGCTCGAGCTCGGGTGCTGGATCGCCCGCGCATCGAACGCACCGCTGCGCCTGCTGGGCGTGTCTGGGCGAAGCGACGGGGCGCGCGATGCCAGCCGGACTCTGTCGAGCGCCTCGCTGGCGACGCAACGAAGCTACGGGATCGTGGCTGAGCCCGAGATCGTTTCACCGGGTGCCGACGGCATTCTCGGGCAGGCGGACGGTGCGCGCGCGCTGGTGGTCGGCCTCTCATTTCGGCGAGGGCTCCCCGAGCTGGGATCGGTGCGTGAGACCCTGCTGGCTCGCTCGGAGTGTCCCGTCGTGCTCGTGCGGCGGGGGCGACGCCCCGGTGGCCTCGCCCCCGCCCGTGCCGTGACCAGGTTCACGTGGTCACTCTCGGATGACTCCGACGCTCACTCCAGGTAGGCCCTCCAGAGGCCGAAGGCGTACCGGAAGCGCGTGCTCTCGCGCGGCACGGCGAGCACGCGCAGACGCCTCGCCGCCAGCCTCCGCCCGGATGCGCTGAAGCTGCGCACCGAGATCACTCGCCAGCCGACCGCCAGCCGACCACCCGTCCAGGTCTGCTGCTTGGCGGTCACGCGCGCTCCGCGCTTGCCGACCGTCACCCGCGTGACGACGGCGCCGGCCGGCGGCCGCGTCCATGACACCACGAGCGGTGTCCGTGCCGGCACCACCGCCGAGATCGGTGCGACGATCGTGTCCGGCCCGGCATGGTGCTGGGGCGACGCCTTCACCGGCGCGATCGGGTTTGCGATCCCGGTCGCATGCTGGATCAGGTTTCCGACCAGCCGGCGCAGCCGTGGCGAGGCGTGCGAGCGGACCGGATACTGCTGGTTGATCCAGCGGGTGACGTCGACGCCGGGGTAGGACGGGTGCTGGAGCGCCCAGTTGAAGCCCAGCTGCCCGGCATCGAACACGAACGTGCCGTTCGGCCGGTCCATGATGGTCATGTCGGTGTCGACCGGCCCCCTGCCCGGCAGCCGGAAGCTGAGCGGGCTCCGCGAGAGCACGGTCAGGTTCCGCGGCGAGCGGCCGTTGGCGTCGACGCCGTCGAACTCCCAGCCCTGCGGCCCGATCAACCGGTCGCCGTCCTTGACTCCCGCGCCGCGCCAGGCCCAGTGCTGCGCGCTCATGGCCAGCGAATGCCCGATCGGCTTACCCCACGCCTGCATCGAGCCGGTGAAGTGGTTCTGCGGCCACCCCAGCTGCTCCCATCGCACGCTTGCGAGCGCGCCTTTGACCGGGTCCGCCCGCTTCGATCGCCATAGCGCCATGATCCGGGCGGCCCGGTTGAAGCGGACCTGCACCGTCCAGGCGTTCCCGCCCAGGATCGCCACGGACACGCCCCGGCGTGGCAGCGACGTGATCACCTGCCGCTCGGCCATGCTGTGGTATTCGGGGTGGCCCGACTCGATCAGCAGCCGCGTGCCGGGACCGGCGATGCGGTCGGCGCCCAGGTCGTCGTTGGTCGCGTAGCTGACCGGATACCCGAGCCGCTCGAGGTACTCCACCAACGGCATGTCGTACAGGAAGAACTTGGACGACCCGCCGCCGTGGCTCCACGGACGGTTCTCCGAGATCCGCTGCGACCGGTAGTAGGCGCTGTAGCCGTCCCAGTCGTTGTACGCCGTCCAGGTGTCGGTCTGAAACTCGACCACTACCGGCGCCGGGTCGGGCGAGCGCAGCGTGAAGCACTCGTAGCTGCGAGCGCCGCTTCGTCGATCGCGCAGCACGATCAGGTAGAAGCCGCTGACCCAGTCGGTGGGGATCGTGAAATGCGCTGTCGGCCGCCAGTCGCTCGACAGGTAGTGCCCGGGCGGGTGGACCGTGTACGGCGGCTGGTTCATGCCGGGCAACGGGGTGCTCTGGTCGAGTACCTCACGTCCACCCCGACCCTGGTACCAGCCCATCCGGTAGACGCGGTACGTGAAGTCGTCGCCGTGGGTGTCCACGAACATGGTCACCTGCGAGCCCGGCAGGTAGCTCATGCGATCGACGTAGCCGGCGATCGCGCGCTGGTTCGGGCTGCGGACGATCCAGGCGGTGGTTCCCGGTTTTGCGTTCTCGGCCACGATCGGATTGGCCGAACCGGCGGCGGCCGCGAGCTGGTGGTTCTGGCCGGTTCCCTTCGAGTCGGCGCGGGCCTGGTCATGGCAGGCGACCGAGACTGAAGCGGCGAGCAGCGCGAACGCCACCGCGCAAGCGAAGCGAGGCATGGTGCCCCTCCCTCGATTGGGCGGAGCCCTGGCTCGCGGGATGAGTGTTCCGGCGAGGGCTCCGCGGGGGAACCCACGCTCGCCAGAACCGCTTTCACGTCCCTTTCACGGCGCTGTCACGGCTCGGTGCCATCCGGCCGGGCCAGGTGATGCTCGAGGCGGCTACGTCCCGCGCACGCTCACACGACGTCGGCCGCCGGCTCTCGCGGCGGGCTGGGGCTGCCGCGCTCGGCCGGATCCGCCACTGCGGCGACCTCGCCCCTGGTGGGAGTGAAGAAGCGCTGGGCGATCGCCGTCGGGATGATCGCGGACAGCACCACCACGGTCACCAGCAATGAGAACTGGGTGCGGTCGATGATGCCGGCCTGCAGGCCGTACAGCGACGTGATCGTCCCGAAGGTGAGACCGGTCGACATCAGCAGCGTGGTGAACGCCGCGTGCGGGCTGGTGTACCTCCGCGCCAGCGGGTACACCCCGCCGATCTTGGGCACGATCTTCGCGGCGCAGAGCAGCGCCAGCACCCCGAGGTTCGCCCACACGGCGGACAGCGACACGTTCAGGCCTCCCTTGATGAAGAAGAACGGGGTCAGGAACGCGAACGCGACCACCCGCAGCCGCTCCTGCTCCTTGCGGTGCTCCGCGTAGTGGGCGCTCATCGCCAGCCCCAGGACGAACGCGGGCAGCACCGCCTGGCTGTCGGCCTTCGTGCCGAGGTACATCAGGATGAAGAGGGCGGCGAACACGAGCTTGATCTCGGGCTCGATCACGCGATCGCCGTAGCGCCCGAAGAACCACGGCGACATCCTGGGCAGACCCCAGATGAACGCGATCGAGACCGCGGCGAACGGGATCACCCAGACGTTCGGCGTGATGAACAGCACCGACAGGCCGATCACCGTGAGGATGTCGGTCACGAACGTGGCCGACATGATGCGCTTGCCGATCAGGGAGCGATTCAGGCCGGTCTCGACCAGCACCGCGTAGACCACGGCCAGGCTCGTGGTCGAGAGCGCCAGCCCGCCGATCTCGGCCTGGTCCCGGTTCCACCCGGCCAGCCAGTAGCACGCGCCCAGCGCCACCACGAACGGCGCGGCGAACGAGACGGCGCCGATCGAGATGCTCGCCTGCCACTCGCGGCGGAACTGCGGGACGTCCACCTCCGCTCCGGCCAGGAACGTCAGCATCACACCGGCGAACGTCCCCACGAATGACAGCCAGTCGGGGACGGTGACCGTGAACAGGTTTCCCACCGCGACGCCCGCGGCCAGCTCGATCAGCGCGACCGACAGCCCGATCTCGATCGACACCATGCTGGCCAGAAGGATCGTGACCGCCAGCACTGCGGCCAACGCCAACTCGCTCACCGCTCACCTCCGGGACGTGGTTCTACAAGGAGTAGAAGCCATCAGCCCGTGGGCGGTTAGACGCGAGCCTCATCGCGTACACGCACTATATCCACCACCGGCCCGCAGGAGCCGCATTTCGCTTGGACAGTCTGGGAGAAGCGAGTGCGCGGGCCGATGGTGGCTACAGGGTCAAGACGCGCGAGCCCGACCGGTTCTTCCCCGCCGGCGCCTAAACCGGTTCGACGGTGACCTCGACCCCGTGCACCGATGTGCTGGCGCCGAAGTCCGCCTTGCGGCCGTCGTTCAGGACGTTCACGTTCGCCTGCTGCTGCTCCCGCTTGAGCCACCGGCCCTTGGGTGAGTAGGCCACTCCCTGCGGCACGATGTCCGAGACCGTCACGGCCAGCTCGAGCGTGCCGGAGGCGTTCGACAGCCGCACCATGTCGCCCTCGCCGAGTCCGCGGCTGGCGGCGTCGGCCGGGTGCAGCGTCACGCTCGGCCGCCCGATCCGCTTCGTGATCTTGCGGTCGTTCGCGAAGCTGTCGTTCATCAGCCAGGGCGACGCCGGCGACAGCAGCCGCAGGCGGCCGGCGGCCGGGCGTGGATCGCTCCATGGCTGCGGCAGCCGCGGATGGCCGTCCGCCTCGGCCGCAGCGGACGCGATCTCGATGCGGCCGCTGGCCGTCTCGAACTCGAGGTCGGCGAACTGCACCACCGGCTCCGCCGCCAGCGGCACCGTGCCCACGGCCGCCAGCTGCTCGAAGCTCTCGATCACGCCGGACTGGGCCAGCATCGCGTCGATCATCTCGCGGTCGCCGGCGTGCAGCTCCGGCTCGGTGAAGCCCATCGCCGTCGCCAGCCGGCGGAAGATCTCCTGGTTCGGCAGCGCCTCGCCGACCGGGTCGACCGCCTTCACCTGTGCCGACAACGACAGGTCGAAGTACGACGCGACCAGGTCGTCGAACTCCAGGAAGCTGGCCGCCGGCAGCAGCAGGTCGGCGTAGTCGCCCGTGTCCGTCGCGAACAGGTCGACCACCACCGTGAACAGGTCCTCGCGGCCGAGCGCGGCCAGCAGCCTCGTCTGCTCGGGGTTGGACGCGGCGATGTTGATGTTCCAGCAGAAGAGGCTGCGGCTGCGTGCCGGATCCTCGAGCCGTGCGGCCAGGTCCATGTGGCTGATCGGCTCCGGCGGATCGCCCAGCTGCGGCGCGGCCAGCCAGTCCTCGTCGATCTCGAGCCGATCGTTCAGGTACAGGAACCCGGCCCCGGGCTTGGCCAGGTTGCCGCTCACCGCCGGCAGCAGCGCCACCGCCCGCATCACGTTGCCGCCGGTGGACTGTCGCTGCAGGCCCTGGCCGATCCAGAGCAGCGACGGCCCGCGACCGTAGATCGCGGCCGCCCGTTCGATCAGCTGCGCCGGCACGCCGGTGACCGGCTCCGCCCACTCCGGCGTGCACGACTCGAGCTGCGGCTCCAGCTCGTCCCACCCGATCGCGTGGCGCTCGAGCAGCTCCCGGTCGGCCAGCCCGTCGCGCACGATCACGTGCAGCATCGCGAACGCCAGGGCGGCGTCGCTGCCGGGGAACGGCTGCAGGTGCAGGTCGGCCTGCTGCGCCGTCGGCGTTCGGATCGAGTCGATCACGATCACCGTGCCCGGGGCTTCCGGAAGCCAGTGGTCGTGGGCGTGCGGCGCCGAGGCCGAGGGGTTGGCGCCCCACACCATGATGCACTCCGCATCCCGCGCGCTGCGCGGATCGAAGCCGGTCACGGAGCTGCCGTACATGTAGTCGAGCGCGACGTGGCCGGCCTTGTTGCAGACCGAGTCGGGGTCGACCTCGGTTGCACCCAGCCGCCGGAAGAACCG
>DASUHV010000015.1:0-7389 GCA_036273355.1 Gaiellales bacterium | reverse complement strand
GGCCGGTGAGCCGGCCAAGAAGCAGGCGGCAATCGCCAAGCTCGTCACCTCGAACGCGGCCATGGACAACGCGCGGGACGCCACCCAGATCTTCGGGGGCTACGGGTACATGAACGAATATCCGGTGGCCCGGTTCTACCGCGACGCCAAGGTACTGGAGATCGGCGAGGGCACGAACGAGGTGCAACGACTGGTGATCGCCCGCGGCCTGGGTCTGTGAGCGTCCAGCAGTCGCTGATCGTCGGCGGCGTCGTGCTGGCCGTGGCGGTGGTGCTGGGGACGATCGTGGCGCGGCTGGTGCCGGCCGGGTTCTGGCGCCGCAACGCCGAGGACCTGGGCATCATCCTGGGCTGCGCATCCGCTCCGCTGGCGCTGCTGGCACGGTTCACGCACCACAGGTCGTGGCCGTACGCGGCGGTGATCGCGATCGCCTACGGCGGCTTCTACCTGATCCGGATGCGGCAGCTGCGAAACGCGAACCGCGACGGCGTGCGGCGGCTGCTGGGCCTCCACAAGGACGCCAGCTACGGCGAGGTGCTGCAGCAGGTCGAGCGGATCGAGCCGCGACCGGTCACGGCGACCGGGCAGGTGGTGCTGGTCGTCGCGGCGGTCGCCACGCTGGCGCTGGGGGTGATCATCGACCAGTTCACGGCCGCTCTGGCCGGCGTGGCGCTGGGGGTCGCGGAGGGCACGGTGCGCGCGGCCTACCGGCGCTCGCTGACCGCCAAGGTGCGGCGGATCGGCCACTGAGCTCAGCGCATGCGGGTGACGGGGTACCCGTTGCTGCGGACGAGCGCCACGATCTGCTCGGCATGGCCCTCGTCGCGGGTCTCCAGGATCAGCTCGATGCCCGTCTCGGCAACGGCCACCTCGACGCTCTCACGGTGGTGGCTGACGACCAGGATGTTGACGTGGGCGTCGGCGATCAGCTTCAGCAGCTCCATCAGCTGGCCGGGCCGGTCGATCAGGCGGGTGCGGATCACGAGGTAGCGGCCCTGGTTGGTGAGGCCGAACCGGATCACCTGCATCAGGAGCGGCGTGTCGATGTTGCCTCCCGAGAGGACGGCCACCACCTTGCGGCCGCTCACGCGGCCGGCCAGGATCGCGGCCAGCCCGACGGCGCCGGCGCCCTCGACCACGGTCTTGGAGCGCTCCAGCAGGTGCACCATCGTCTGGCCGATCTCGGCGTCGGTGACGGTCACGACATCGTCGACCAGCTCGCGGACGAGCGGGAAGGTGACCTCGCCCGGCCGCTTGACGGCGATGCCGTCGGCGATGGTCGTGGTCTGATGCACGGGCTCGATCTCGCCCTTCTCGAGCGAGCTGACGTAGGGCGCGCAGCCGGCAGCCTCGACGCCGATCACGCGCACCTGCGGATGCAGGGCCTTGACGGCGCTGGCGACGCCGGACAGCAGGCCGCCGCCGCCCAGGGGCACCACCACCGTGTCCACGTCGGGCACGTCCTCGATGATCTCCAGCCCGACGGTGCCCTGCCCGGCGATCACGGCCTCGTCGTCGAACGGGTGCACCAGCGTCATGCCGCTCTCGGCGGCCTCCGCGCGCGCCGCGGCGAGCGCGTCGTCGACGCTGTCCCCCACCAGCTCCACGCGCGCGCCGTAGCCCTCGGTGGCGCCCACCTTCGCTAGCGACGCGGCCCCCGGCATGTAGACGGTGGCGGCCACCCCGGCCGATCGGGCCGCGAACGCGACCGCCTGGGCATGGTTGCCGGCCGAGGGCGCGATCACGCCGGCCGCGCGCTGCGACTCGGACAGCGACCGCAGCTTGGTGTAGGCGCCGCGGATCTTGAACGACCCGGTGCGCTGCTGGTTCTCGTGCTTGAGGAACACCTCACATCCGGCCCACTGGGAGAAGGTCTCCGACCGGTACACGGGCGTGTGATGGGCGACGCCGTGCAGGTTCTCGGCGGCCTCGCGGATGTCGTCCAGGGGGATCATGAGAACCGCGAAGGCTATCTGGTCGCGCTGCGCGGCGCGCTCAACAAGTAAGCTCGCACGGTGTCCGGCGACCCCGAACAGCCCCCGCTGTACGCCCTCGTGGAGATCCCGAAGGGCAGCCGCAACAAGTACGAGTACGACCCCGCGCTGGGCCGGATGGTGCTCGACCGCACGCTCTGGACGAGCGTTGTCTATCCAGCCGACTACGGGTATCTGATGGACACGCTGGGGCGCGACGGCGACCCGGTGGACGCGGTGATCCTGGTGGCGTCGCCGACGTTCCCGGGGTGCGTGATCCCGGTGGAGCCGATCGGCGTGTTCGAGATGACCGACGAGAAGGGCGAGGACGACAAGGTGCTGTGCGTGCCGTTCAAGGACCCGACCTGGAGCCACATGCACGACATCACCGACATCCGCGACTCGCTGCTGGACGAGATCGCGCACTTCTTCGACGTCTACAAGGACCTCGAGCACGGCGCCGACACGGTGGTCGGCGGCTGGCACGGTCGCAGCTACGCGGACGAGATCATCGCCGAGGGGCGCGCCGCGTTCGCGACCGCCGCTCGCTAGCCGCCCAGCTTCAGCACCCGCTCGGCGATCTCGCGGGTGGCCGTGAGCGGATCCAGCTCGCGGGCGTGCACGCGGTCGAGCAGCCGGCGCACCTCGGCGTCGCCCTCGACCGCCTGGCTGAGCCGCCGGCGGGCCTGCGACACGGCCACCGCAACGACCTCGTGCTCGATGCTGCGGCGCCGGCGCTGCTCGAGCCCGCCGTCGCGCTCCAGGAAGGCGCGGTGCTCGAGCACCGCCGCCCACAGCTGATCGACGCCCTCGCCGCGGATCGCCTCGGTCTCGACGATCGGCGGCTTCCACGGGCGGTCGCGGTCGAGCGAGAGGATCGAGCGGATCTCGCTGCGCATGGTGCGCGCGGCCGGGTGATCGGCCTTGTTGATGACGATCACGTCGGGGATCTCCATCACGCCGGCCTTGAGCGCCTGCACGGAGTCGCCCGACCCCGGCATCAGCACGAGCACGACGGTGTCGGCGATGGTGGCGACGTCCACCTCGCTCTGGCCGACGCCGACCGTCTCCAGCAGCAGCACGTCCTTGCCGGAGGCGTCCAGCACCAGCAGTGCCTGCAGCGTCGCCTCCGAGATCCCGCCCAGATGGCCGCGGGTGGACATCGAGCGGATGAACACCCCGGCGTCGAGGAAGTGGTCGCTGAGCCTGATCCGGTCGCCCAGCACGGCGCCGTGCGAGAACGGGCTGGATGGGTCGACCGAGACCATGCCGACGGTCTTCTGGTTGCTGCGCAGCAGCGTCACCAGCGATGACAACAGGCTTGACTTGCCGACGCCGGGTGGCCCGGTGAAACCGGCCACCATGGCGCCGCCGGTGTGCGGGTAGATCTCGCGCACCAGCTCGTAGGCCAGCTCGTCGCGGTTCTCGACGAGGGTGATGGCGCGGGCCACGGCCCGCTTCTCACCGGCCAGCACGCCGGCCCGGAGCGCCGGCAGGTCGAAGTCGCGGCGGGCGCTCATGCCGGCTGCAGCGACCTGTCGAGGGCCGTCAGGAAGGCGTCGTTCTCGTCCGGCAAGCCGACGGTGACGCGCACGCAGGAGGGTGCGCCGAACGGGGCCAGGGGACGCACGATCACGCCCTCGCGCTCGAGGCGGGCGGCCAGGGCGGCCCCGTCCCCGACCTCGGCGCAGACGAAGTTGGCGGCGGCCGGGTAGAGCTTCACGCCCCGCGCCGCCAGCTCGCCTTCGAGCCGGCGCCGCTCGCCCTCGTTCTCGGTGCGGCGGCGCTCCAGCTCGGGCTCGTCGTCCAGGCTGGCGACGGCCGCGACCTGCGCCAGCTCGGAGACGTCGAAGGGGCCGCGCACCTTGCCCAGCTCGGCAACGACCGGCGCGGGTGCGACGCCGTAGCCGGTGCGCAGGCCGGCCAGGCCGTAGATCTTGGAGAAGGTTCGCAGCACGACGACGTTGGGGCGCCCGGCATGGGCGGCGATCGCATCGACGTGGGCGGGGTCGGTGACGTACTCGTGGTAGGCGGAGTCGATCACGACCAGCACGCGGTCGGGCACGGCGTCCAGGAACGCCGCCAGGTCCTCGCCGGAGACGATTCCGCCGGTGGGGTTGTTGGGGCTGCAGACGTAGGCGATGCGGGTGGCGGCGGTGACGGCGGCGGCCATCGCCTCCAGGTCGTAGCTGCCGTCGCGGAGCGGCACAGGAACCGGCGTCGCGCCCATCTTGACGGCGCTCAGGCGGTAGCTGACGAACGACGGCCAGCCCATCAGCACCTCATCGCCGGGGCGCAGGTAGGCGAGCGCCAGGTTCGCGATCACGCCATCGGCGCCGTTGCCGGGGGCCACGCGGTCGGGGGTGAGGCCGTGGCGAGCGGCCAGCCGCTCGAGCAGCTCGGCGCCGCCCTCCGGGTAGCGGTTGAGGCCGGGGATCGCGGCGGCGAGGGCCTCGACGGCGGCCGGGAACGGCCCGCGGGGGCCTTCGTTGGAGCCCAGCTTGACGATGCGCTCGAGGCCGAGCTCCCGGCGCAGCGCCGACGCCGGTTTGCCGGGCTGATACGGCCTCAGGTCTGCGATCTCGGGGCGTGCCTGCACGGGCGGGTACAGTACCAACCTGCTGATGGCCACCCGCGAGATTGGCATCTTCGCGCTGCCCACCGTGCTCGTCCCGGGCGAGCGGATGCCGCTCCACGTGTTCGAGGAGCGGTACAAGCAGCTGATCAGCGAGTGCCTCGACCTGGATCGGGAGTTCCTGCTGCTGTACGCGGACGAGGGCGGGACGCGCGAGCTGGGCTGCGCAGCGCACGTCGAGCAGGTGCTGGAGCGGTTCGAGGACGGCCGGATGAACATCATGGTCGAGGGTACGGAGGTGCTGCGGGTGGTCGAGATGACCCGAGGCCAGGCGTACACGACGGCGATGGCGGACGCGGCGGATGAGGATCTCAGCGCGGGCGAGGAGACGGAGCCGGTGATGGAGCTGTTCCGGCAGATCGCAAGGGCGGGCGGCGGCGACCCGGACGAGGATCTGACGGCCAGCGGGCAGCCGCTCAGCTACGCGATCATGGCACGGGTCGACTTCCCGGCCGAGGAGAAGCAGCGGGTGCTGGAGCTGCGCACCGAGTCATCGCGGCTGTCGGCGATCATCGACCTGCTGGCGCGCGGGCTGCAGGCGCTGGCCCAGATCGAGCAGATCCGCGAGCGGGCGCAGACGAACGGCAAGGTCCCGCACGGCGAGTAGCAAGCGCGGGCTGCTGAGGCACCCGCTGGCGGCGCTCGCGGCCGCGAACTGCCTGTATGCCGGGGCGTTCCCGGCCAGCGAGGTGGCGCTGCGCACGATCGGGCCGCTGACGCTGACGGGGCTGCGGTTCGCGATCGCGGCGCTGGTGCTGTCGCCGATGGCGGTGCCGGTGATCCGGCGGCTGTCGACCGGGCAGCTGGCGCGGATCGCGGCCGTGGCCTCGATCGGGCTGTGGGGCCAGATGGTGCTGATCTACCTGGGCATCAACCACTCCAACTCGGCGATCGCCGCGATCATCGTCGGCCTCGAGCCGGTGCTGATCGCGGTGTGGGCGGCGCTGCTCTTGGGCGAGCGGTTCGCAGCCCGGACGGCGGCGGGGCTCAGCATCGGCCTGGTCGGCTCGCTGCTGGTGGCCGGGCTGGGGCGCGCGGACGGCGCCAGCCTCGCCGGGCTGCTGTTCCTGCTGGGCACCGGGGTGGCGTTCTCGTGGTACACGGTCGCGAGCAAGTCGTTCCTGGGCATGTGCACCCCGGTCGAGCTAACGGCCGTGATCAGCGTCGCCGGCGCGATCTGGGCACTGGCCCCGATGCTGGCCGAGATCGCCCTCGGGAACGGGTTCGACGGCACCGGGCCGCGCAGCTGGCTGATGGTGCTGTACCTCGGCATCGGCAACAGCGTGATCGCCTACTCGCTCTGGAACCGGGCGCTGCGGGGCCTGCCGGCGGCCGCGGTGGGGGCGTCGCTGTACGCGCAGCCGATCCTGGGGGCGGGCCTGTCGTGGCTGCTGCTGCGAGACGCGCTACCGGCAACCTTCGTGCCCGGAGCGGTGCTGGTGCTGGCAGGCGTCTACGTGGCCTCGTCGGCACGCACGCGGGCCCCCGAGAGCCTGCCCGAAAGCATGCCCTGACCGCACCCGTGACGGCCGCCGTGACCTTCCCGTGACCGCGCCGTCACCGCCCGTTGGCAACACCCGCGTCTGGCACCGGTGTTGCGCGCCAGAGAGGGGTGTTTGGCTCAACCATAGGGGAAACCGGCGAAATTCGACACGGTCGCCGTGGCCTTCCGGCACGGGACCGGCACGGATCGTGAGCGCGGCGTGTCAGTCAAGGACGAGGCCGAAGCACGAGCGGCGGGGATCGCCGGCCGCCGAGAGCTCGCCGCGGTCGTCGCGGAGCACCGCGTTCGCGCCGCCGAAGTACAGGTTTAGCCCGCCGAAGCGCACCAGCTGCTCGCCCCAGCGCTCCAGCTGCTCCAGCTGGTCGGGCTGGAGCCCGCCCTCGCAGTCGAGCCGGCCGCCCTCGACGTGCACGCGCGGGAAGGACACCGCCTCCGCGATCGGCATGCCGTGCACCACCACGTTCACGATCACCTGCGTGATCGCCGAGCGCAGCCGGTTCGACCCGCTCGAGCCGACGACCAGCCGCACCGCCCCGTCACGCTCCAGCAGCGTCGGCGCCTGCATGCTGGTGAGCCGATGGCCGGGACGCAGGTGACGACCGGCCGCCAGGTCCTCCTCTCCCATCATGTTGTTCAGGTGCAGACCGGTACCCGGGACGATCACGCCCGAGTGGCTCCCGTTGGACGCCGTGAACGCGGCCGCGTTTCCCTCACCGTCGACAACCGAGATGTGCGTCGTGCCGCGATCGCTTGCCAGCGCGGGCGCTCCCGACGGCGCGCCCTGCAGCGCCTGTTCGATCTCACGCCGCCCCGCCTGCACCTGCTCCCGCGACAGCAGATGCGCCGCCAGCCCGCCCCTGTGCAGCAACCGCGCGAAGCGCGCGTCGCGCCGCCGTCCCGCCGCTCTCATCGACTCCGCCAGCACCCGCAGCGAATCCGCCTGCCCCGCCCCGCGTCCCGGCACGAACGGCTCCAGCGCCGCCAGCATGTAGGCGATCAGCACGCCGCCCGACGACGGTGGCGCGTTCGTCGTCAGCTCGTGCCCGCCGTACGCCGTCCGCAGCGGCCGCCGCCACACCGGCCGGTATGACGCCAGATCGGCCATCGTGAGACGACCGCCGTGCCGGTGCTGGTGGTCGACCACCGCCCGCGCCAGCTCGCCGCGGTACAGCACATCCGGCCCCTCATCGGCCAGCCGCTCGATCGTGCCCGCCAGCTCCTTCTGCACGATCACGTCGCCCTCCCTGACGTAGCGGCCGCCCGGGGCGAAGATCGCC
>DASUHV010000014.1:0-2871 GCA_036273355.1 Gaiellales bacterium | reverse complement strand
ACCGGCCCGGCCTGCTCTCGCAGGGCACCTATGGCGCGAAGGTGGCGGTGCCGCTGATCCTCGAGCTGCTGGCCCGCCACGGCCTGCGCCAGACGTTCTTCATCCCCGGCCGCGTGGCCGAGCGCCACCCGCACCGCGTGGCGGAGATCCTGGCCGCCGGGCACGAGGTGGGGCATCACGGCTACACGCACACCTCCCCGGCCACGCTGTCGCCCGCCGATGAGGAGGCCGAGCTGGTGCGCGCGCTGGATGTGCTGCGCGGCCTCGGAGCCGACCCGGTCGGCTACCGCTCGCCGTCCTGGGAGTTCTCGCCCGAGACGATCGGGCTGCTCGGCAAGCACGGCTTCGCCTACTCGTCCAACTACATGGACGACCTGCACCCCTACCTGCACCCGGGCGGCGAGCTGGTCGAGCTGCCGATCCAGTGGATCCTGGACGACGCAGCCCATTTCTGGTTCTCGGGCAGCGGCATGGACTGGACGCGGACGATCTCGCCCCCCTCGCACGTGCATGAGATCTGGTCGGCGGAGCTGGACGGCATCGTCGCGCTGGGCGGCTGCTGCATCATCACCATGCACCCTCAGGTGATCGGGCGGCCGCACCGGCTGGCCTTCCTCGACCGCTTCATGACCGAGGTGCGCGCCCGCGGCGACGTCTGGATCGCGACCTGCGCCGAGATCGCCGCGCACGCGCGGTGAGCGACGGGCCCGGCCTGGCCGGCCGGCGCGCCCTTGTCACCGGCGGCAGCTCCGGTATCGGCGCCGCCACCGCGGCGCTGCTGCGTGAGCGCGGCGCCACGGTGGCGACCCTCGACCTGCACGACGCCGACCTGACAGCCGACGTGCGCGACGAGGTGATGATCGCCGACGCCGTGGCCGGCGCCACCGACCTGCTGGGCGGCGCGCCGGACCTGCTGGTGGCGAGCGCCGGCGTCTACCGGATCGAGCCGTTCCTGACACTGACCGCCGCCGAGTGGGACGACGTCCAGGCGATCAACCTGCGCGGCGTGTTCCTGACCGGCCGCGAGGTGGCGCGGTCGATGATCGCGGCCGGCAGCGCCGGCAGCATCGTCAACCTGGCATCGACGGCCGCGCTGTCGGCGGACGCCGGCGAGCCGACCGCCCACTACAACGCCAGCAAGGCGGGCGTGGTCGCGCTGACCAGGCAGATGGCGGTCGAGCTGGCGCCGCACGGCATCCGTGTCAACTGCGTGTGCCCGGGCGTGATAGACACCCCGATGCTGCGCATGATGGACGACCCGGACGCGGGCGAGCGGTACCTGCGCGAGTCGGTGCCGCTGGCGCGGCTGGGCGCCGCCCGCGAGGTGGCGGCCGCGATCGCGTTCCTGGCCTCGCCGGAGGCCGCCTACGTGACGGGCGTGGCGCTACCCGTGGACGGCGGGCTCACGCTGTAGCGCCCGTCGCTCCCGTGACAAAACGCCACCGTTCGGGTGATCAACCATCGGCGTCTGCGGCCGATCACATTCAGGGGTAGTTGAGCCAGACGGAGGGGGTCAGCATGATCGAGGGAACGTGGTCCGAGGCACGGCGGATCGAGTCGTGGCCGCCGCCGTCGCTGGCGCGGGCGATCCAGACCGCCGGTAGCGGCGAGTCCGCCCCCAGCTTCGCCGCGCGGCAGCCGATCTACGACCGGGCGCTCGGCGTGCACGCGTACGAGCTGCTGTTCCGTGCCGGCGATGACGAGGTCGTGTCCGCCGGCTCCGTGGTCACCACGTTCGCCGACATCGGGCTGGACGCCCTGGTGGGGGGACGATCCGGCTTCGTCAACGTCACCCGCGACTTCGTCATGCACGGCCTCGTGACGCTGCTCCCGGCCGGGCGCGTGGCGCTCGAGCTGCACCGCTCAGACGTGCTCGATCCACAGGTGCTGGCCGAGCTGACCCGGCTGAGCGAGCTCGGCTACACGATCGTGCTCGACGACTTCGTGATGCGCGACGACAGCCTGCCGCTGCTGGAGGTCGCCCACTACGTGAAGCTGAACGTGCGGGCCTTCACCCGCGAACAGCTGGCCGAGCAGGTGGCCGAGCTGGAGCCCCACGACGTCAACCTGATCGCCGCCGGGATCGAGGATCACCCCACCTTCGAGTTCTGCAAGCAGGCCGGCTTCGACTACTTTCAGGGCTACTTCTTCTGCCGGCCAAGGACGCCCGCCGGCCACGGCATCCCCGCCAACCGCCTCGCCCAGATGCGGATGATGGCCGTGCTGCAGGACCCCGACTGCGAGCTTGATGACCTCGAGCACGCGATCAGCAACGACCTCGGCCTCAGCATCCGGCTGCTGCGCTGGATCAACTCCGCCTACTTCCTGCTGCCGCGAAAGGTCAGCTCGGTGCGCGAGGCGCTTGTGCTGCTGGGCGTCCGCAACGTGCGGAGCTGGGCGCTGCTGATGACGCTGGCCGGGATCGAGGATCAGCCCAGCGAGCTGATCCGCACCGCCATGACGCGGGCCAAGATGTGCGAGCTGGTGGCGCAGGCGCTCGACCGCCCCGACGCCGACGCGCACTTCACCGTCGGCCTGTTCTCGGTGGTGGACGCGTTCATGGACACGAGCATGCGCGACGTGCTGAGCGAGCTGCCGCTGTCACCCGAGGTGTCGGAGGCGCTGCTCGAGGGCAGCGGGCACCTGGGCGAGGTGCTGGACTGGGTGCTGGCCTACGAGCGCGGGCAATTCGAGTGCCTCGCGCCCTCGCCGCGGGCCGACGCCGTGCTGCGCGACGCCTACGTGGTGGCGCTGCGCTTCGCGGACGAGGCCGGGTCGTCCCCGCCGGACGTGGACCGTCAGGGAGATGGTTGGTTCCACGAGCTGCGCGGCGCTGGACTGGTCTGAGTCACGCTGGACGCCACGATCGTC
>DASUHV010000013.1:0-2554 GCA_036273355.1 Gaiellales bacterium | reverse complement strand
CAACCACTCGCGGGCGACGCGGCTCTCGATCACGCTGGCGACCGAGGGCGGGCTGCTGCACGCCGTGGTCAGCGACGACGGGCGCGGGTTCGACCTCGAGCAGGCGCTGTCGCGGGCGCGGGTCACCAACCACCTGGGGCTAGAGGCGATGATGGAGCGAATCGACGCCGCCGGCGGATCGATCACGATCGAGACCGGCCCCGGCCTTGGCACAACCGCCCGGCTGAGCCTGCCGGTGCGCCCCGCTACGTAGGCGGCGTCGTCAACCGAGTTGCGCGTCCAGGTTGACGGCGGCCGATATCAATGCCAGGTGGGTGAAGGCCTGCGGGAAGTTGCCGAGCGCCTCGCCGGAGGGGCCGATCTCCTCGGAGTACAGGCCGAGGTGGTTGGCATAGGTCAGCATCTTCTCGAAGGCCAGGCGGGCCTCGTCCAGGTGCCCGGCCCGGGCCATCGCCTCCACGTACCAGAACGTGCAGATCGAGAATGTGCCCTCCTCGCCCTCGAGCCCGTCCGGCGAGGCCTCGATGTTGTAGCGGTAGACGAGGCTGTCGGAGACCAGCTCCTCGCCGACCGCGTCCAGCGTCGAGAGCCAGCGCGGATCGCGGGGCGCGATGAACTTGGTGAGCGGCATCAGCAGCACCGAGGCATCCAGCACGTCGGTGTCGTAGTGCTGGACGAACGCGTTGCGCTCAGGATGCCAGCCCCGCTCCATGATCTGCTGCGTGATCGCGTCGCGCTGGTCGCGCCAGCGGTTGAGGTCGGCGGGCAGGCCGCGCTGCCGGGCCATGCGGATGGCGCGCTCGATCGCGACCCAGCACATCATCCGCGAGTAGGTGAAGTTCTGGCGGCCGCCGCGCACCTCCCAGATGCCCTCGTCCGGCCGATCCCAGTTGTCGCAGATCCACTCGACGATCCCGACCAGCGCCGACCAGTCGTCATAGGAGATGGGCTGGCCGTACTTGTTGTAGAGGTAGACGGAGTCGATCAGCTCGCCGTAGGTGTCGAGCTGCAGCTGGGTGGCGGCGCCGTTCCCGACGCGCACGGGGCTGGAGCCGCGGTAGCCCTCGAGGTGGTCGAGCACCTGCTCCTCCATGTCCGGGCGGCCGTCGATGCAGTACATGATCTGCAGCGGCCCGTCGCCACGGCCGGCGCTCTCGCGGTAGCGGTCTGACAGCCAGCCCATGAAGGCCTCGGCCTCCTCGGTGAAGCCGAGCCGCAGCAGGCCGTAGAGTGAGAAGGCGGCGTCGCGGATCCAGGTGTAGCGGTAGTCCCAGTTGCGCTGCCCGCCGATGCCCTCGGGCAGGCTCGTGGTGGGGGCGGCGACCAGCGCGCCGGTGGGGCGGTAGGTGAGCAGCTTCAGGGTCAGCGCGGATCGGTGCACCATCTCGCGCCAGCGCCCGCGGTAGGTGGACTTGGCCAGCCAGCCGCGCCAGTAGCGGACGGTGCGGTTGAAGGCCTCGCCGGCCTCCTCCTCGTCGATCATGCCCGGCTGCTGGTCGCGGTGGCAGACCTCCAGCAGGAACGTGCAGCTGTCACCTGCGTGCAGCGTGTAGGCGGCGCGGACGCCCCGCTCGGTGCGCTCCATCGGCACCATCGACTCGAGCATCAACGCCAGGTCGGCCGACCGGAAGACCGCTCCCAGCTCGGTGATGATCGTCTCGTGCTCGGCCCTGGCGTAGTCGAACCGTGGCTCGCACTCGAGCACGAAGGGCATCTCGCCGCGCACGCAGATCACGCGCCGCGCGAGCCGCCGGCGGTGGGCGGGGTCGCGGTGGATGGCCATGAAGTCCTGCACCTCGCCCACGCCGTGAGGGGTCAGGAAGCGGGTGATGAGGACGTTGGTGTCGGGGAAGTAGAGCTGCTTGGTGGTGTGGCCGTTGTCTGCCGGCGCGATCCGGTAGTAGCCGCCCTTCTCGGCGTCGAGGATGGCCGCGAATACGCTCGGCGAGTCGAACCGCTCCGGGCAGTACCAGTCGATCGTGCCGTCGGTGCCGACCAGGGCGACCGTGTGCAGGTCGCCGATGATGCCGTGCTGCTCGATCGGAAGGTAGTCAGGCATGCGAGTGGCGCCGGCGGGCCGCGCGGCAACCGCCCGCGATTGTACGCGGCTTTCCGGTCAGGCTGGGATCGTCACGGCGCGGGCTGTGGCATACTCATCGCGGCGCCCGGCCAGGCGCGCCCGGGGGCGTAGTTCAGCTGGTTAGAACGCCGGCCTGTCACGCCGGAGGTCGCGGGTTCGAGTCCCGTCGCTCCCGTTCCAAGTGCCTGCAAATGCGCGGTTCCTGTTTGCTGAATAGGCGCGCGGCCGCGACGAACCCGAGGCTCCGCGTTCGTCGCGGCGTCAACGTGTGCATCCAGTGCAGGCCCAGGAAGTAGATATAGAGCCCGGCTTCTCGGTGACCCCGCGCTGTCGGTGCGGCCGGCCTGGACATCCAATACCGGGGCTCGCAGCCAGCCCTAGTCGTAGTCGTAGCCGGAATACCCCTAGGCGGGGGTAGGCTCGCCTATATGCGTGAGTTGCCGCGCGGCACCATCACCTTCCTATTCACGGACA
>DASUHV010000012.1:0-11367 GCA_036273355.1 Gaiellales bacterium | reverse complement strand
CCGGCGATGTCTTCGAGCGCGGGCCAGGTTGTTAGCCCGGCGTGCAGTTCGATTTCAGCGGTGTCGAGGCCGCCCGGGGCCGGGGCCGGCTGACGACGCTTAGCCATTCGCTTCAGCGTCGAGGCACTCTCTTCACTGGCGGATCGAGCGAAGGTGGTGGAGAATCGTCCGATGAGCGACCTGCCTGCACCACTCAATCCGCCCGAGCGCCTGCTCTGCGGCCCGGGCCCGTCCAACATCGACCCGCGCGTGCTCGAGGCCATGCAGCGGCCGATGCTGGGCCATCTCGACCCCGACTTCCACAAGATCCTCGAGGACCTGATCGAGCTGCTGAAGGCGGCCTACCGCCGCAGCGACGGGTTCACGATCGCGCTCTCCGCGAGCGGCACCTCCGGCATGGAGGCCGGCCTGGCGTCGCTGGCCGAGCCGGGCGAGACCGTGATCGTGGCGACCTGCGGCTTTTTCGGCAACCGCATGATCGACATCGCCCGGAGGTACCGCCTGAACGTGATCGAGCTGCGCGCGCCGTTCGGACAGGCTGTGCCAAACGATCAGATCGTCGAGGCGCTGGCCGACCATCCCGAGGCGCGGCTGGTCGCTGTCGTGCACGCGGAGACCTCGACCGGCGTGGCGCACCCGCTCGAGCAGCTGGGCGAGGCGATGCGCGGGTCGGACGCGCTGCTCCTGGCCGACTGCGTGACGTCGCTGGGCGGCATGCCGCTCGAGGCCGAGGGCTGGGGCGTCGACTACTGCTACTCGTGCAGCCAGAAGTGCCTGGGCGCGCCTCCCGGCATCTCGCCGGTGTCGCTGTCGGAGCGGGCGATGGAGCGGATCCGGGCACGCACCAACCCGGTGCCCTTCAGCTTCGACTTCGAGCAGCTGGCCCGCTACTGGGTCGGGCGGCCGGCGGTCTACCACCACACCACGCCCAACACCCAGTACTACGCGCTGTATGAAGGCCTGCGGCTGGCGCTGGAGGAGGGGCTGGAGGCGCGTTGGGCGCGGCACGCGGAGGCCGGAGCGCACCTTCAGGCCGGGCTGGCCGACCGTGGCTACCGGCTGCTGGCGGACCCGGAGGTGCAGCTGGCACAGCTGTCGGCCGTGTGCGTGCCGGAGGGCGTTGACGGCAAGGACGTCCAGATGCGGCTGCTGCGCGAGCACAGCATCGAGGTGGGCGGCGGCCTGGGGCCGGACGCGCCGGACATCTGGCGCATCGGCATGATGGGCACCAACGCGCACACCGAGACCGCCGACCGGCTGCTCGAGGCGTTCGATGCGGTGCTCCAAGCACCGCGCGCGGGCGTCTCGGCGGGCCGCGCCTGATGGCGGTTCGCGATCGGCTGCACCGCAGCGAGCTGGCCGTCCCGGGCAGCAACACGCGCGCGATGGAGAAGGCGCCGGGGCTGGGAGCCGACGTGGTGTTCCTCGACCTCGAGGACGCGGTCGCGCCGGACGACAAGGAGCAGGCGCGCGAGAACGTGATCGCGGCGCTGACCGGCCAGGACTGGTCAGCCTGCAGCGTGTCGGTGCGGATCAACGGGCTGGACACGCACTGGTGCTACCGCGACATCGTCGAGGTGGTCGAGCGGGCCGGCTCGCACCTGGACACGATCCTGATCCCGAAGGTGGGGACACCGGCCGACGTCCTGTTCGTGGCCACCATGCTCGACCAGATCGAGGCGGCGTTCGGCCTGGAGCCGATCAACCTGCACATCCTGATCGAGACGGCCCTGGGCATGGCCAACGTCGAGGCGATCGCGCAGACGTGCCCGGAGCGCCTGGAGGCGATGGTGTTCGGCGTCGCCGACTACGCGGCCTCCACGCAGGCGCGCACCACCAACATCGGCGGATCCAACCCCGACTACGTGACGCTGACACACCCCGGCGAGTCGGGCGTGCGCGAGCGGCACTGGGGCGACCAGTGGCACTACGCGCTGTCGCGCATGGTCGTCGCCTGCCGCGCCTACGGGCTGCGGCCGATCGACGGGCCGTTCGGTGACTACCAGGATCCCGAGGGCTACACCGCCGCGGCGCGCAGCGCAGCCCAGATTGGCTGCGAGGGCAAGTGGGCGATCCACCCCTCCCAGATCGCGCTCGCACACGAGGTGTTCACGCCGTCGCCGGAGGAGATCGACCGGGCCCGGCGGATCATCGAGGCGATGCAGCAGGCGGCAGCCGAGGGCAAGGGCGCCGTCTCGCTGGACGGCAAGCTGATCGACGCCGCGTCGATCAAGATGGCCGAGAACATGGTGCGCAAGGCCGACCAGATGCCGGTCGACGTCGCCTCTGCCTGAGGCTCGGTAGCTCGTTGTAAAAGGGTCTGGCTTCAGTCCGACCCTGCCGGACCACAATCAGCGATCGGCTGCCACAGGGACGTACGTGGCTACCTCGAGACCTCGCAGTAGGCCGGCGATCGGCTGCCACTTAGCCTTCCTGGAACCACTCCCAGGTGCGCGCCAGGCCCTCGGCCAGCGGCACCTGCGGGGCGTACCCGAGCCGGTCGCGGGCCTTGTCGACCAGCGAGTAATTGCGCTGGATCTCGCCGGCGCGAGGGGGCTCATGCTGGAGCTGCGGCGGCTTGCCCGACACCTCCGCCAGCATCGCCACCAGGTCGTTGAGGCCGGTCTCGACGCCGCTTGCCAGCTGGAAGATCTCCCCGCCCGCGCCCGGCGTCTCGGCCGCCCGGATCAGGCCGTTGGCGAGATCGGACACGAACACGAAGTCGCGCGTCTGGGTGCCGTCGCCGTAGATCGTGAGCGGCTCTCCCGCCATGATCTTGCGGATGAACAGCGGGATCACGTTTGACTTGCGCGCCGAGCGCGGGCCGTACGCGTTCGAGAAGCGCACGGCCACCGCCTCGAATCCGTAGGCGCCGAAGAAGGCCGAACAGTAGGCCTCGCCGGTGGCCTTGCCGGCGCCGTACGGGGACAGCGGCGCCACCGGCTTGTCCTCGGAGGCGGGGTAGGCGTTGTCGCCGAGCGGCGCATTGCTGGACGAGAACACGAACCGGCCGACGCCGGCCTGCTTGGCCGCCCACAGCGCCAGCAGCGTGCCGCGCGCGTTCAGGTCGAAGTTCTCGATCGGGTTCTCGATCGAGTCCACGACCCCCGCTCCCGCGGCCAGGTGGAACATCGCATCGATCCCTTCGCAGGCGCGCTGCAGCGAGTCGACGTCGCGGACGTCGCCCAACACGAGCTCGACGTCCAATCCCTCGAGGTGCTGACGGGAGCCGCTCGAGAGGTCGTCGTACACGCGCACCGAGTACCCGCGCTCCAGCAGCAGGCGGGTGAGCGTGGAGCCGATGAACCCGGCTCCCCCGGTGACGACCGCGGACGGCATCGCGGCAGACTACTCCGGAGGCTCGGCGCCGGCTCCGGATCGGCGCCGGTCGTGCTGCCAGCAGGGTGCGCCCTCGAACGCCTCCAGGCCGGCCACCGGCTGCGGCCCCTCGCGCTGGTCGAGGCCGCGCCGCAGCCGCGGGGCCGCCACCGCGACCAGCCCGCCCACCACGCTGCCGAACACGAACGAGCGCAGCCGCGGCCGCCGGCGCCAGCCGTCGCTCATCCGATCACCTCGCGGTGCGCGATGAAGCCCGCGATCAGCAGGCCGATCGCCTGCACCCCCGTCGACGCGGCACCGCCCGCCGACACGGCGATCACCACCGCAGGCACGATGTAGGCCCAGGCCGCCCCGGCGGCGGCGATCCAGGCGGTGGCCGGAGCCCGGTAGCGGCCGGACGCGGCCAGCACGGCGCGGCCGCAGGCCAGGCCCACGATGTAGGCGATGATGAAGGTCACGAACCCGAGCCCGTAGCCGCCGACGAACGCCAGCCCCACGCCGAAGGCGGTACCCACGCCGAACGCGGCGCCGATCGCTCGGGCCGCGGTGCTGGGCTTCAGGATCACCCGCGCGGAGCGCGGCAGCCGGGCGCAGTCGCGGCACTTGATGCCGACGGGTGCCTGCACCATGCAGTCCGGACAGATCGGCTTGCCGCAGTTGGAGCAGGAGACGTAGGTCTCCACCTTGGGGTGATTCGCGCACATCCGCGGGCCGGTCGTGAGGTCGGTCCCTGCGGCGGCTGACACGAACCCGAGTGTAGCATCGCGCCCATGCCGGAGCCCTTGATCGTCACGCTCGGAGACGTGCTGGCCCTGTCGCTGATCACCCCGCCCGAGGGGCTGCTGGCGGAGTCTGCAGAATCGGCCGAGACGCGGCTGATCGTGGGTGGCCGGGCCGCGATCTGCGCCTGCTGGGTGGTGGCGGCCGAAGCCCGCGCGCGGGCGGTCTCGGCCCGCTCCTACGACCGGCTGGGCGACCTGGTGGAGGCGGAGCTGGCCGACCGCGGGGTCGAGCTGGAGGGGCCGGGCGTCGCAGGCCACACCGGCGTTGCCACCGTGGTGCGCACGCCCGGCGCGCGCCGCACCGCGCTCACCGACCGCGGCGTCTGCGTGAGGCTGGCGCACGAGCTGATCCAGCCGGAGTGGTTCGACGACGCCGACGTGCTGCACGTGAGCGGCTACGCACTGGTCGACCAGCCCTCGGCCGGTGCCGTCGAACGCGCCTGCGAGATCGCGCGCGAAGCCGGCGCCAGCCTGTCGGTCGACCTGGCCAGCGCCGACATCGTCTCGCCGCTGGTGCGCGAGCGGATTCTGCAGCTGCAGCCCGAGGTGGTGCTTGCCACCGCGGCCCAGGCCGAGGCCATCGGCGGCATCGACGACCTTGGCGACCTCGCCGTCATCAGCGACGACGGGGCGCTGCCGGCGATCGATCCGATGGGCGTGGCCGACGCCTTCGCGGCCGGGTTCCTGTCAGCCCTCGCGGGCGGGGCCGACGAGGACGATGCGCTGGACGACGGCCGCCTGCTCGCCGATCACTGCGCGGGCATCGACGGGCCGTTGCCGTGACCCGCGGCTTCACCGGGCTGCTGCGCCTGGCGCCGGAGGTCGAGCGCGCCCTGATCCGATCGCAGCCGGTGGTCGCGCTGGAGACGTCGCTGGTGGCGCACGGCCTGCCGCACCCCGACGGGCTGGAGGTCGCGCTGCGCTGCGAGGACCGCGTCCGCGAGGCCGGCGTGATCCCGGCCACGATCGCGGTAGTGGACGGCGCGGTGCGGGTCGGCCTCGACGAGGAGGAGCTCGAGCGCCTCTCGGTCACAAGGACGGCACGCAAGGTCGGGCCGCGCGACCTGGCGTCTGCGGTGGTGTCCGGTGGCCTCGGCGCCACCACGGTGGCCGGGGCGCTGGCCGTCTGCCGCATCGCGGGAATCCACTTCATGGCCACGGGCGGCCTGGGCGGCGTCCACCGCGGTTGGCAGCAGACCCGGGACGTGTCGGCGGACACCTACGAGATCGCGTTCGCGGCCGTGTGCGTGGTCTGCTCCGGGGTCAAGTCGCTGCTGGACGTGTCGGCCACGCTGGAGGAGCTCGAGACGCGCGGGATCCCGGTGATCGGATACGGCACCGACCGCTTCCCGCTGTTCTATCGGCGCGACAGCCCACATCATCTGCCCGACCGCGTCGACGATCCGGCCACGGTGGCGGCGCTGGCCGCAACGCACTGGGGGTTCGCCCGGGCGGCCGGCGTGATCGTGGCCAACCCGGTGGCTGAGGAGGTCGCGCTGCCGGCCGACGAGATCGAGCCGGCCGTCGACCAGGCGCTGGCCGAGGCGGAGGCCGCGGGCATTCGCGGCGCGGACGTGACGCCGTACGTGCTGGGACGCGTGCACGAGCTGACCGAGGGCCGCAGCCTGGCCGCAAACCGGCGGCTGATCGAGGACAACGCCGCCCTGGCGGCCGAGATCGCGCGCGCCTACTACGCGGAGTAGCCGCGCCCCGTCACCAGGTCAGCGTGAGGTTGCGAAAGTCGCAACGCGGCTCGTACCCGATCTCGGTGTAGATGTGGTTGCTGGTGGGGTTGGCCGCGTCGGTAAACAGCGAGCACCATGACTGGCCGGCGTCCAGCTCGCGCTGCGACAGCTCGGCCACGATGGCGCTGGCGTAGCCCCGGCGGCGCAGCGGCGGCGGGGTGTAGACGTAGGCGACGGAGGACGACCACGGCGTGCGGCGGACGACCGCCGCCATCGAGACCAGCTCACCGTCGCGCTCCCATACCGCCAGATCGCCATGCGGAAGCATCCGCGCCACCGTCTCGGACGCCTCCTGCGGCGACATCGTCTCGCCGATGTCCTCGGCGAACGCGATCGCCCAGCGCTCGAGCAGATCCGTGTCATCGGCGCTCGCCGTCCGGAACGCGCCCGGCGGCGCGGCCGGCGGCCGCACGACGCGCAGCTCGAAGGCGTGCAGGTCCCGGCGCACCGCAACCTGCGCACCGGCCACGTCGCTCCAGGCCTGGGCGAACGGCTCGCTGATGTGCCTGGCGCCGTTCACGCCCGGCGCACGGCGGCCGGCATCGAGCATGGCCGCGACCAGATCGCCGAACCTGATCTCCGCCGGATTTGCGAACCCCGCCACCTGGGCCGGGTGATCGCCGGTCATCAGCACGAACACGACCGGGCGCGCGTCCTGCTCACCGGCGATCATGGTCACCTCGCTCCCGAATGCGCTGGGGGTGTCCACCAGGCGCCGCAGCAGGCCGAGCGACAGCTCGCCCTCGGCGCCGGCCGCGCCCAGCGGCCCGGCGACCACGTCGAGCGCCGCCTGCGCGTCTGCGAAGTGCCTGACGTCCATCGGCGGAGTATCGCGCGGCCGGGTACCAGCCCCGTGCACTTGGGGGGTTAACCACACCGGCAACGCTCCGCAGGTGCCAGATGATTGGCGCACAGACGAACTCAAACCCCGTCCCGGCCGCGCCCGGGACCGGCCATGACAGGAGTACAGATAAATGAGCACCATTCGTGTAGAGGACTTTTCAGCGCTGCGTGACCGTCTCGCCGGCCGGGTCGTGGAGCCCGGCCATGAGTCGTGGGACGAGGCACGCACAGCCTGGAACCTGACCGCGGACCAGCACCCGGCGGCGGTCGTGGTGGCCGCGTCCACCGAGGACATCGCGGAGACCGTTCGCTTCGCCTTCGACAACGGGTACGGCGTCACCGCTCAGGGCACGGGCCACGGCGCCGCGGCGCTCACGAGCCGGCTGGACGGCGTGATCCTGATCAAGACGCACGAGATGCGCGGCGTCGAGATCGACCCGGAAACGCGCACCGCCCGCGCCCAGGCGGGCGCGCTGTGGATGGACGTGACCGCCCCTGCCCACGAGCACGGCCTGGCCGCCCTGGCCGGATCGTCGCCCGACGTGGGCGTGGTCGGCTACACCCTCGGCGGCGGCCTCAGCTGGCTCAGCCGCACCTACGGGGTGGCCGCGAACAGCGTCACGGCGATCGAGGTCGTGACCGCCGACGGCCAGCTCATCCGCACCGACGCGGACAACGATCCGGCGCTGTTCTGGGCGCTGCGCGGCGGCGGCGGCAGCTTCGGCATCGTCACCGCGATCGAGTTCACGCTCTACCCGGTGCCGGAGGTCTACGCCGGCGTCATGTTCTGGCCGATCGAGCGGGCCGCCGAGGTGCTGCACGCGTGGCACGACCTCGTGCCCTCTCTGCCGGAGTCGATGACGACCGTCGGCCGGCTGCTGATGCTGCCGCCGATCCCGGAGATCCCGGAGCCCCTGCGCGGACGCAAGTTCGTGGTGGTCGAGGCCATCCACCTCGGCGACGAGCGGGAGGGTGCCGAGCTGCTGGCTCCGCTGCGCCGGCTCGGGCCCGAGATGGATACGTTCGCCACCATCCCCACCTCGGCGCTGTCGGCGCTGCACATGGACCCGGAGCACCCGGTGCCCGGTGCCGGCGACGGCATGCTGCTGAGCAACATCGAGGCCGGCACGATCGACGAGATCGCGAGCCTGGGCACGTCGGGTGCGCTCGACGCCCTGCTGTCCGTCGAGCTGCGCCAGCTGGGCGGGGCGATCGGCCGGCCCACTCCGGGCCAGGGCGCGGTCGGACACTTCGGTGCCGCGTATGCCATGTTCGCCGTCGGCATCGCGCCGGTGCCGCCGGCCAAGCAGGCGGTCATGGCCGCACTCGGCACGGTCATCGCCGCCCTCGAGCAGCACCGATCGGACACCAGCTACATCAACTTCCACGAGCAGGCGACGGATCCGGCGAAGGTGTACACGCCCACCGTGCACCGCCGGCTGGCGGAGCTGAAGCGCTGGTACGACCCGACCGACGTGATCCGGTCGAACCACCCGATCGCACCGGCGGCGTAGAAGTGAGTTCCCCCCGCGCGGCATGCACCGCGCGGGGGGTATCTCCTCAGTCGGTGCGGTCCTGCGGGGCCACCACGGTGCGGCCGGTGAGGTCGCCGTAGAGGGCGCGGATGAAGAGCGCCGAGAACGGCCAGGCCACCGGCGCCGCCAGCGCCAGCGCCAGCAGCGTGCCGGTGATCGATCCGGCCACCGACTGCACGACCAGGAACATCGAGATCGCGACCGGCGCGCAGAACAGGAGCGTGACCATCCAGACGCCCCAGACGCGGCCGAAGTGGGCCATCGCCATCTGCGGCCCTCTCCACAGGGCGCCCGCCGGCGAGCGGTCGCCGGCCGCCACGGCCGGGACGATCAGGAGCAGCAGCGGCATCGGCGCTACCGAGTAGGGCTGGAACACCAGCACCACCAGCGACGCCACCAGCCCCACGATGATCGCTGTCAGATACGTCGCCGCCACCCGTCCGCGGGGGGCCCGCTCCGGCAGGCCGCGCAGCATCACGTGCGCGAGCAGCAGGAAGTAGGCGACGCCGTAGCTGAAGACGCTGGCCACGAACGTGGCCGTGTCGGTCGACCGCGACCCCACCACCAGCACCGGCACCGTGGCCACCCCCAGCGCCACGGCGGTGGCCGCCACCAGGTCGGCCCAGGCGCTGCCGAAGCGGTGCACCGCGGTGGCGAACAGGTCGCCCAGCGGCGCTTGCTTGTGCGGCGCCGCCTTCCCGACGTCGCTCACACGCCCGCCTCGGCCGGCTCGTGCGTGCGCTGGAACGTGATCTCGCCGTCGCCGGCGTCGACGACGACCCTGTCGCCCTCAGCCACCTCGCCCGACAGCACCTTCAGGGCCAGCGGGTTCTCGACCTCGCGCTGCAGCGTGCGCTTGAGCGGGCGCGCGCCGTAGGCCGGGTCGTAGCCATGCTCGACCAGCAGCGCGCGGGCCGCGTCGGTCAGCTCCAGCTCGATCCGCCGCGAAGCCAGCCGCGCTCTCAGCGAGGCGGCCTGCAGCTCGATGATCTCGTTCAGCTGCTCCTGTGAGAGCGCGTGGAAGGTCACGATCTCGTCGATCCGGTTCAGGAACTCGGGCCGGAACACCGACTCCAGCTCGCGGGCGTTCGAGGTCATCACGATGATCGTGTTGCGGAAGTCGACCGTGCGGCCCTGGCCGTCGGTCAGCCGGCCGTCGTCGAGCAGCTGCAGCAGGATGTTGAACACGTCGGGGTGCGCCTTCTCGATCTCGTCCAGCAGCAGCACCGAGTAGGGCCTGCGGCGCACGGCCTCGGTCAGCTGGCCGCCCTCGTCGTAGCCGACGTAGCCCGGAGGCGCGCCCACCAGCCGCGAGACCGCGTGGCGTTCCATGTACTCCGACATGTCGATCCGCACCATCGCCTTCTCGGTGTCGAACAGGAACTCGGCCAGCGCCTTGGCCAGCTCGGTCTTGCCGACGCCGGTGGGGCCGAGGAAGATGAACGAGCCGATCGGACGGTCGGGGTCGGAGAGGCCGGCCCGTGAGCGGCGGATCGCGTTGGACACCGCCGCGACCGCCTCGTCCTGGCCGATCACGCGGTCGTGCAGCCGCGACTCCATCTGCACCAGCTTCTCCATCTCGCCCTCGAGCAGCCGGTCGACGGGGATGCCGGTCCAGCTGGCGACCACGCCGGCCACGTCGCTCGAGCCGACCTCCTCCTTCAGGAGCGGCGACTGCGACTGCACCTCCTCGAGCCGGGCCATCGCCAGCTCCAGCTCGCGCTCGAGCTTGGGCAGGTCGCCGTAGGTGAGCTCGGCGGCGCGCTGCAGGTCCTGGTCGCGCTGTGCACGCTCGGCCTCGGCCCGCGTCTCCTCGATCAGCGCCTTCAGGCTCTGCACCTGCTCGATCGCCTGCTTCTCGGCCTGCCACTCGGCGCGCATGCCGTCGGCCTGCTCACGCAGGTTGGCCAGCTCGCGGCCGATCGCCTCGCGCCGCTCGACAGCGCCCTCGGCGGTCTCGCTCTCGAGCGCAGCCTGCTCGATCTCGAGCTGGATCACGCGGCGCTCGACGGCGTCGATCTCGACCGGCACGGAGTCGATCTCGATCTTCAGCCGCGAGGCGGCCTCGTCGATCAGGTCGATCGCCTTGTCGGGCAGGAAGCGGTCGGCGATGTAGCGGTCGGACAGCAACGCGGCGGCGACGATCGCGTCGTCGGCGATGCGCACGCCGTGGTGCACCTCGTAGCGCTCCTTCAGGCCGCGCAGGATCGCGATCGTGTCGGCCACGCTGGGCTCGCCCACCAGCACCGGCTGGAAGCGCCGCTCCAGGGCCGCGTCCTTCTCGATGTGCTTGCGGTACTCGTCCAGGGTGGTCGCCCCCACGGCCCGCAGCTCGCCCCGCGCCAGCATCGGCTTCAGCAGGTTGGCGGCGTCGACGGCGCCCTCGGCGGCGCCTGCGCCGACGATCGTGTGCAGCTCGTCGATGAACAGGATGATGCGTCCCGCGGCCTGGCGGATCTCGGCCAGCACCGCCTTCAGCCGCTCCTCGAACTCGCCGCGGTACTTGGCGCCGGCCAGCAGCGAGCCCACGTCCAGCGACCACACGCGCCGGTCCTTCAGGCCCTCGGGCACGTCACCCGAGGTGATGCGCTGGGCCAGGCCCTCGACGATCGCGGTCTTGCCGACGCCGGGCTCGCCGATCAGCACCGGGTTGTTCTTGGTGCGACGGGAGAGCACCTGGATCACACGGCGCACCTCCTCGTCGCGCCCGATCACCGGATCGAGCTTGCCGCGCTCGGCCAGGTCGGTGAGGTCGCGGCCGAACTTCTCGAGCGCCGCGTAGTTGCCCTCGGCGTCGGGCGAGGCCGCGCGCTGGCCGCCGCGCACGTCGGCAACGGCCTTCAGCAGCGCCGCGCGGTCGAGGCCGCCGGCCTCCGACAGCGCCAGCAGCAGGTGCTCGACGGCCACGTACTCGTCCTTCAGGGCCTCCGCCTCGGCGAACGCCGCCTCCAGCGCCGCCCGCAGCGAGCGGCTGGCCTGCGGCTGGGCGTTCGCGCCCTCCATCCGCGGCAGCCGCGACAGCTGCTCCTCCAGCCGCGCGCGCAGGGCGGCCGGGCTCTCGCCGGCCTTCTCCAGGATGCGCGGCGCCACGCCCCCGTCCTGGTCGACGAGGGCCGCCAGCAG
>DASUHV010000011.1:0-7558 GCA_036273355.1 Gaiellales bacterium | reverse complement strand
TCCGCCTCGAGCGCGTAGGAGAGCAGCCGCCGGGGGCCGAACTGCTCCGCCGAGGCCTTGTAGCCGAGGGCGAGCATCGGCGCAGTCTAGTCTGCCGTTCGTGGACCTCCAGATCCTGATTCCGCTGAAGCGGCTGGCCGGTGCGAAGCAGCGGCTGCACCCGGCGCTGGGCGGCGCCGAGCGGCGGCGGCTGATGCTGGCGATGGTCGAGCACGTGGCGCGCGAGGCGGTGGCGGCGGACGTGGGGCCGGTGGCGCTGGCGAGCTGCGAGCCGCTGGCGCCGACGCTGGCGCGGACATACCGGGTGGGGCTGGTGTCGGACGGCGAGCTGCCCTGGAACGAGGGGCTGGATCACGCGCGCGGGCTGATCTCGCCCGCGCCCGAGGCCGTGCTGTACCTGGCCGGCGACCTGCCGCTGGTGAGCGCGAGCGACGTGCGGGCGCTGGTGGCGGCGATGCCGGAGCGCGGGATCGCGATCGGCCGCGCCCACGACGGCGGCACGAACGCGCTGGCGGTGCGGCCGGCCGACGTGATCACGCCCGCGTTCGGCTCGGCCGGAAGCGCGCTCGTCCACGCCCGGCTGGCGGCGACGGCCGGGGTCGAGTCGGTCACGCTCGACCGCCCCGGGCTGGCGCTCGACGTCGACACGCCCGACGACATACTCCGCGCAAAACTGTCACTGACAGCGTGACAACGACCTGCAACGCCCAGGTCACGCCGGCGTCACGCGTGATACGACGGTGCCCGGCACCTCTCTATCACCTGCAACCGAGGGCCAGGCCGCGAACCGGCCCGCGCCCGCGAACCCGTCGTCCGCGGGTGATAGAGGGGTGCCGGGCACCGTCGTATCAGCCGTGACCTGGCCGTGACGGTCCCGTGACGCCGTGAAACGTCACAGGAGCGCCACGCTGAGGTCACGGGCGTTCGGTCGGAACCCAACCCCGTCGGCGTCCGAGGCGGCGGCGAAGATGGCGGCATGGAGGACGGCGGCACCGCCCGCATGGAGACGTTTTCGGACGGCGTGTTCGCGATCGCCGCCACGCTGCTGGTGCTCGAGATCGGCGTCGGCACCGGCGCCGACCAGCACCTCGGCCGGGCCCTGGTCGACCTCTGGCCCTCGTACCTGGCCTACGCCACCAGCTTCCTCACCATCGGCATCATCTGGGTCAACCACCACGAGTGCGTCGCCTGCATGTACCGCGTCGATCGCACCATGCTGTTCATCAACATCGTGTTCTTGATGGTGGTCGCCTTCATCCCCTTCCCCACCAAGCTCGTGGCCGACCACCTCCAGAACCAGGGCGAGCACGCCGCCGTCTACGCGTACGATCTCACCCTGCTGGCGATGTCGGTGCTCTACAACGTCTGGTGGCGCTACGCCCGCCACGGCCGCCGGCTGATCGCCGAGTCGGTGCCGCAGTCGAAGCTGGACGCGATCTCGCGCGCCTTCGACCCCGGCATCGTCCTCTACCTGGTGGTGCTGGCCGTCGCCTTCGTGAACCCGCTGGCAAGCGTCATCCTGACCCTGATCCTGGCCGCGTTCTACGTGCCCGCCGGCGCGCTCTTCTACCGGGCCACCGGCTAGATGAAGAGGTCGCGCTGCGACTCGCGGATCAGCTCGCGCGCGCTGCCCTCGCCGCCGGCCGCGTAGCCGCGCACCAGCGCCGCCGGCACCCGTTCCAGCTTTCCCAGCACCAGGTCGGCGGCCGCCGCCAGCTCGTCGGCCACCGCCACCTGCGTGGTCCGCAGCACATACCCGGCCGCGTCGGCCTGGCCGTGGTAGCCGCGCAGCGGCTCCAGGCCGCTGGCCCCGATGGCCGTGCCCACGATCCCGTTTCGCAGCGGCCGGCCCATCGTGTCGGCCACCACCACCGCCAGCGGCACCCCGCTCCGGTTCTCGAGCTCCACCCGCAGCGCCCTCGCCGACGCGTCCGGGTCGACCGGCAGCAGTACGACCGTGTCGGCGCCCGGCGCGTTCGAGCGGTCGATCCCGGCGCTCGCGCAGATGAACCCGTGATGCGTCTCCGCGATCAGCAGCGACCCGCGCCGCCGCACGATCCGCCGGCTCTCGCGAAGCACCATCTCGGCCAGGCGCGGGTCGCCGTCCGGCGCGGCCAGCTCGATCGCCCGCTCCGACGGCGTCACCTCTCGCAGGTCGGCCACCCGGCCCTCCGCCTTGCTGACCGCCTTGTGCGACACCACCACCACATCGCCCCACTCCAGCGACGGCGCGGCCCCCAGCAGCAGCCCCGCCAGGTCCGCGCCCGCCTCGATCTCGCCGGGCACGGCCAGCGGCAGGATCTCCAGCTTCACGCGGCGATCCCGGCCGCGTCCAGCGTCGCGCGCGCCAGCCGCTCCCGCGCCGCGGCGTCACGCATGACGGTGTCCACCACCACCGCCCGCATGCCCAGCTGCTCGACGCGCGCCGCCAGCTCCGCGTCCTGCTCATCCAGCACCAGCACGTCGGCCAGCCCCTGGTAGATGGCCGCGACCCCGGCCGGCGAGGCCTCCTGCCCCAGCGACTCCAGCATCGCCGCCGCCGGGCCGCGCAGCGCCCTGCCGGCCACGATCGGGCTGACCGCCACGCAGGTCGCGGTCCGCGCCGCAAGCTGCTCGCGGATGGCCGGCACCGCCAGGATCGGCGCGATCGAGATCAGCGGGTTCGACGGCGCGATCACGATCGCGCGCGCCTCGCGCAGCGCCTCGGTCACCCCGGGCGCCGGCCGCGCCGTCTCGGCACCGTCGAAGCGGACCGAGGTGACCACGTCGGCATGCCCGCGGCGCACGTAGTAGGTCTGGAAGTCGATCTCGCCGTCGGCCGTGCCGATGATCGTGCGCAGCCGGTCGTCGGTGGCCGGCAGCAGCGTCAAACCCAGACCGAGCCGCTGCGCCAACCGGGCGGTGACCGCGCTCAGCGGCTCGCCCCGCCGCAGCGCCTCGGTGCGGGCCAGGTGCAGGCCGATGTCGAGGTCGCCCAGCCAGAACCACGCGTCCGCGCCCAGCAACCGCGCCCGCTCCAGCGCCCGGTCGCTGTCGCCGCGAACGCCCCAGCCCTTGTCCTCGTCGATCCAGCCGGTCAGCGTGTACAGCACGGTGTCCAGATCAGGCGACACATGCAGCCCGTGCGGCTCCACGTCGTCGCCCACGTTGCCCACCACGACGACGTCCGTGGGTGGCACAACCTCGACCACGCCCTGCAGGAAACGGGCCCCGCCGACGCCGCCGGCCAGCACGGTGATGGGAGAGTCGTGCATCGCCGCGTATCATGACCGCCGTGGAGGCGATCGGCAGCAGGAGAGACACGGTCGTATGGCGGGCGCCGCTCGCCGGCGTGATGCTGATCGCGGCCGGTGCCTCGCTTTGGGGCATCGACGGCGTCCTACGAAAGCCGCTCACGACCGAGTGGTCGGCCTGGACGATCGTGCTCTACGAGCACGTGATCCTGACCTGCGTGGTGGCGCCGATTCTGTGGCGGCATCGCGACCAGATCCGGCGCATGTCGCGCATGGGCTGGCTGTCGGCGATCGCCATCGGCTGGGGCGGGTCGGCCCTGGCCACGCTGCTCTTCACCGAGGCCTTCGCCGCCGCCTACTCGAACCCGGACGTCGTGATCCTGCTGCAGAAGACGCAGCCGCTGTGGGCGATCGGCGCCGCCGCGGTGATCCTGGGCGAGCGCCCCAAGGCCGAGTTCGGCGTGCTCGTGATCCCGGCCGTGATCGGCACCTACCTGCTCTCGTTCGGCTGGCTGTCGCCGGGCGAGGCGCTGACCGGCAGCCAGGCCAAGCCGGCGCTGTACGCGCTGGGAGCGGCCGCGCTGTGGGGCGCCGCCACCGCCTTTGGCCGGCGCGGCCTGCGCGAGGTCGAGCCGAACACCCTGATGGCGCTGCGCTTCTCGCTGGCGCTGCCGTTTCTGGCCGTGATCGCGATCCCCGAGCACGCGCTGCTGCCCGCGCACAGCGTCGGCGCCAGCGACTGGATGCGGCTGGTGCTGCTGGCGCTGGGCTCCGGCCTGCTGGCGATGATGCTCTACTACCGCGGCCTGCGCACCACACCGGCGCCGATCGCGACCATCGCCGAGCTGGCCTTCCCGGCGACGGCGCTGGTCGTGAACTACATCTGGCTTGACGCGACCATCAACGGCTGGCAGATGGCCGGGTTCGTGCTGCTGTGGGCCACGATCGCCTTCATCTACCGGGCACCCGTGTCGGTGCCTCGCGGTCGCGAGGTGGCGACGCCGCCGCCGCTGCCCAGCAGCGCCTAGCCGTTGTGCTGGTCGCGGTAGGCGATCAGCTTCGATAGCTGGCCGATGTCCCAGTCCGGGCCGCTCACGCCCATGATGAAGTGGGTCACGCCGGCTGCCAGGTAGTCGTCCAGCAGCCTGATCCGCTCGGCGTTGAACCCGCCGATGGAGCGCTCGATCTCGCCCGGGTCGCGCCCCAGCCGGCGGCAGTGCTCGTCCAGCACCTGGCACTTGTGGCGAGCCACGTCGGGCAGGCCGAAGCCGTTCCAGATGTCGGCGTACTGGGCGGTGATGCGCAGCGTCACCTTCTCGCCGCCCCCGCCGACCAGGATCGGCGGCCGGCCGTGCACGGGCGGCGGGTTGAGCTTGCCCCAGCGCTGCACGATCGTCGCCAGCGAGCGGCCGAGGTGGCGCAGCCGGTCGGGCGCTGTGCCGAACTCGTAGCCGTACTCGTCGTAGTCGCGCCGGAACCAGCCGGCGCCGATGCCGAAGATGAAACGCCCGCCGGAGATGTGGTCGACGGTGCGCGCCATGTCGGCCTGCAGGTTCGCGTTGCGGTAGGAGTTGCAGGTGACCAGGCAGCCGATCTGGATGCGGCTGGTCGACTCCGCCATGGCCGCCTGCACCGTCCAGGACTCGAAGTGCGGGCCGTCCGGATCGCCGTACAGCGGGTGGAAGTGATCCCAGTTGAAGACGGTGTCCGCGCCCATCTCCTCCACCCGCAGCCACGTCTCCCGCATCTTCGCGAGCGTGCCCTGCTGAGGCTGTAGCTGGACGCCGACGCGGATCGGTCGATCGTTCATGCGGGGACTGTACCCCGGTCGCTAGGCTCTCCCGCCATGCCCTTCCGGTCCCTGATCTTCGACTTCAACGGCACCCTTTCGGACGACGAGCACGTGATGGAGGCGGTCACCTCAGAGGTGCTGGCCCCCCACGCGAGGCCACCCACACACCGTGAATACATCGATCGCCTGGCGGGGCTGTCCGACGAGATGATGGTGCGGACATGGCTGGGCAACCGCGACGACGTCGATGCGATCGTGGCCGAGCGCATCGACGCGTACCGCCGGCTGGTGCACGACGGCAGCACCGTCGACCAGCGGATGCGAGAGGTGGTGCGCGCCGCGGCGGCTCGTGCCCCGATCGGGATCGTGTCCGGCGCAGCGCTGGCGGAGATCCAGCCGGTGATCGACGCGGCCGGCATCGCCGAGGAGTTCAGCTGCGTTGTCACGTCCGACGACGTGCTGGAAGGAAAGCCTCACCCCGAGGGCTACCTGGTGGCGCTGGGCCTGCTTCGCGGGTGGGTGGCGGGCCTGCAGCCCGGGCAGGTGGCGGTTATCGAGGACACCGAGGCAGGCGTACTTGCCGCCAGAGCCGCCGGCATGTACTGCCTGGGCCTGCTCGGCACGATGACCGCCGACCGGCTGTCGGCGGCCGACGAGCTGGTCGAGACGATCGATCTGGCCCTGGTCGAACGGCTCCTGGGCTAGGCCTGCGGCCGTAGCGAGAGCTGCTCAGCGCTCGACCGTCGCCTGGTCGAAGCGGAGGCTGGTGAGCGCGTTCGACCAGATGCCGTGCACCCAGGGCCGCTTCAGCAGCACGGACCGTGCGTAGGAGAGCGGCACCAACAGCGCCTCGGAGACGAGCCTGCGATCGACCTCCGCGAACAGCGCCAGTCGTGCGTCGCGGTCGCGGCTGGCGCTGGCATCGGCCAGCAGCTGGGTCAGGGTGGGATCGTTCAGCACACCCAGGTGCCGCTTCGACAGCAGCCCGCGGAAGAAGCCGTGCGGGTCGGGATAGTCGGCTAGCCACCCGGAGATCCAGCTATCGGCGTCGACCGTGCTCACCATCGAGCCCTGATCCATCAGCTCCAGATCCACGGTCACCCCGAGCCGCCCCATCAGGTCCTCGAGGCCGGCCAGCATCGGCTCCATGGGGTGGATCGCGGCCAGCCGGACGGCGGGCAGGCCGTCGCCGCCCGGGTAGCCGGCCTCGGCCAGCAGCTCGGCGGCGCGCTCCATGCCGATCGGCGCCTGCACCATGTGCAGGTGCCCAGGCATGGCCGGCGGCAGCAGCCCGCCGCCGCGGGCCGGCCGCACCATCATCCCCGCGTCCTCCAGGCTCTCCATCAGCTGCACCAGCGGCGCGGTCAGCGCCTGCCGGACGCGGATGTCCGCGAGCGCGCCCTCGGGCCGGAACCCGACCATGCTGGTGCCAAGCGCCGGGCTCACCTCCGCCAGCGTGTGCGCGCCGGTCAGCAGGTGCTCGACGTTGCTGAGCACGTCCAGCTCCTCGTCCTCCCAGAGCGCGGCCGTTCCGCGGACGGCCGTCGGCTTGAACTGCATGGAGACGTGGTCGATGTTGCCGCGGGGCCCGTCGAACTGCGGGTTCGCGCGCAGCACCAGCTGCTCGTCGTCGCAGCTCTCGACCACGTAGGGGCCGTTCGACACCAGCGGCTCGGCGCGGTGCCAGTCGTCGCCGCGCTCCGCCACCAGGTGGGCAGGCCAGGGGTACGACGGACACGCGGCGAGCACGTACAGGAAGTAGTTGCGCGGCTCGCGCAGCCGCAGCTCCAGCGTGTGGTCGTCGAGCGCCTCGGCGTGCTCGACGTCCTCCAGCAGGAACGCGGTCACGGTGTCCAGCTCCCGCGTGCGGTTCCAGGTCTGGACGAAGTCGTGCGCGGTCACCGGGACGCCGTCGCTCCAGCGCGCGGAGCCGCGGATCTGGAACAGGTAGCTGAGCCCGTCGGCGGAGACCCGGAAGTTGTCGGCCAGCGCCGGCATCACGTTCAGGTCGGCGTCGACCTGCAGCAGGCCGCTGAACACGTGCTCGGTGATCATGTAGGACTCGGCCACGTAGTCGAGTCCGGGCGCCAGCTCGGACGGGCGTTTGGTGGCGGTGACGAGGCGCTCCGTCGCCTCGACCTGGACGATCGGCTCCACCTTGCACGCGAAGGCCTCGTCGTAGGCGTCCTCGGCTGCCGGATAGTCGAACGCCAGGTGGTGCACCAGCGCGATCTTGAACAGCGTCTCGCGCGACCGGCGGTCATCGCCCAGCTGCTGGAGGAAGCGGCGCGCCTCGCGGTAGTGGTGGATCGCCTCCTGGTCGGCGTAGAGCGCGCGCGCCTCGTCGCCGGCCCGGATCAGGTAGGCGGCGGCGCGGCCCGCGTCGTCGGCTTCCCTGAAGTGCCGGGCGAGATGGGCCAGCAGCCGCGGGCTGGGGCCGCCCTCGTCGTCGATCAGCCGCTCCAGCGCCAGGCCGACCTGGCCGTGCAGCACCTTGCGGCGGGCGTCGGTGATGGTGGCGTAGGCGGCCTCC
>DASUHV010000010.1:0-3881 GCA_036273355.1 Gaiellales bacterium | reverse complement strand
TTGCCCGGCAAGCACACACAGCGAGAACTGCTCGCGCTCGCGGTCGCGGTCGATGGCCGGGTTGGTGACCACGGCCACCTCCTGCTTGAAGTGGTCGGACACGGTCGGCGCCTCGTCCAGCGCGGCCAGCGGGCCGTCGTATCCGAGCGACCCGATCGGCTCCTCGCCGGTGTCGGCCATCGCCTCCAGGTTCGCCAGGTCGTCACGCGTGAACCCGTGCGCCGTCGCATCGACCGTGTCGGCGACGCGCAGCGGGACCCGTGGCCGCGTGAACCGCGACGCCAGCGCCACGCCGGCCAGGGGGCTCGATCGGGAGGGGGACCGGAAGCCCCTCGGCCGGCGCAGATCGATCAGCACCCGCTGGCCCGCGGCCACGGGCACGGGGTCGTCGTCGAGCTCGCCGATGTCCAGCACGCCCGGCTCGGAGGAGAGCCATAGCTGTTCGGGCGTTCGCAGCTGCCACAGCGGTCGCAGCCCGAGCCTGTCGACGGCGCCCACCACCAGCTCGCCGCTGCGGCCGATCAGCGCGGCCGGGCCCTGCGCCAGCGGCCCGCACACGGCGCGGTGGTAGCGGTCAAGCGGGCCGCGCGGCTGCACCGGTGGCAGCAGCATCGCCAGCGCCTCGTCGAGCGCCAGCCCGCGGTCGAGCAGCACGCCCACCAGCAAATCCAGATCCTGGGTGTCGCTGGCTCCGCGCAGCGGCTGCGCCCCCAGGCCGGGCAGCTCCAGCCGCAGCCGCCGGATGGTGTTGATCTCGCCGTTGTGGGCGAGGCGCCCGAACGGCTGCACGCGCTCGAAGGCGGGCAGCGTGTTGGTCGAGTAGCGGCTGTGGGCGATCGCGACGCGGGTCGCGAACAGCGGATGCTCGAGGTCGGCGGCGAACGGCAGCAGCCGCGAGGGGTCGCCGAGCACCTTGTAGACGCACGACGAGCGCGACAGGGAGGCGACGTGCACGCCGGCGCGCTCGAGCGCCATCCAGTGCGGCAGCAGCGACGTCCCCTCCGGCACCCGCAGGGCTGCCTGCCACAGTGCCGGCGTGCCGTCGCGGCCGCCCGGCCCGACGGCGGCTCGATCGACGTCCTGTTCTACCAGGGCCACCAGCTCGACGCCGAGGGCGCGCAGCGCCGGCTCCGGATCGTCGGCGGCCAGATGCGCGACGGCGAAGCCGGGCGAGAACGGCAGGTGTGAGCTCAGGCGATCGGCCCACAGCCGCCGCGGGATGTCGACCTGCACCCCGCAGCCGTCGCCCTCCTCGCCGACGCTGCCTGCGCGATGGGCCATCGCATCCAGCGCCCGCACCGCGTGGCGCAGCGGCCACGCGGACGCACGCCCGTCGCGCGCCACCACAGCGGCGAGCGCACACGCGTCGTGTTCCGGCTGATCCCTGCGGTCCGTCTTCAAGACTGTAGTGAACCATATGAATCGGACTACTGCAACTTGTGAACCATTTGTTACGATTTGGATCGGCAGGTATCGTGACGATCCCGTTACATGGCGGATACCTCGGCGTGGCCCGAGCGCCGTACTGTCGGACGATGCACCGCATGACCGCACCACTCGTCGTTGCAGCGGTGGTCGTGACGTGCTCGTGCGGGTCGCAGGAGCACGCAACGGAACACGGTGGCGTGGTGCCGTGGGTCGACAGGCCGGCGCCGGACTACACACCACCTCCCTGGGTGGCACCACGGGCCGACGCGGCGTCGGCCGCACCCTGCCGAGCACGCCAGCTGCGGGTAACCAGCGTCCAGTTTGGAGCCGCGGCGGGGAGCGGAGTGCAACGGTTCGCCTTTACAAACGTCAGCTCGGCGACCTGCATGCTCGGCGGATTCCCGACCGTCACGGGCGAGCTGGCGTCTGGCCGGCGGCGTGCGCTGCGCATCGCGCGACCGGCTGGAGGCACCTTCACGGGGAAGGTGGTACCGGCAGACATCCCACCCGGGAAAGAGGGAAGTCTTGACCTCACGTTCAGCGACGCCTGCCCGACGGGGCGCCGCGTGCTTGCCAGCAATGTCGCATTCGTCCTGCCCGAAGGTGGCTCCGTCGACACCAGGTATCGGGTCTGGCGAACCTGCCACGGGCTGGCGATGAGCCAACTGGGGCGCCACGCGCCTGAACCGGTGCCACCTCACCGCAAACCGGGAACGCCCGACACGCTACGTGTGGGCCTGTCCGTGACGAACATGACCCGGATTCGTTCCGGTTCGACGTTGCGCTACGTCGTGACGCTCAGCAACCCGCGTGGCACCCCCGTCTACCTCCGCCGTTGCCCCTCATACACTGAAGGGGTCGCCGCAGGCCGAGACGCCAGCGTTCAGCGGTCATTCCGCCTGAATTGTGAATCGATCCACGTGATCGGGCCGCATCGGCAGGTCAGGTACGCGATGCAGCTGGCGATCCGTCCGGCCGTCGCCACGTTGGCCAAGGTGTACTGGCACCTGAACACGCCCAACGAGCCCGCTGCTGTAGCAGTGGTCATGATCGATCCGACCGGATCGGCGGGGACAGGCTGACCGCCGGACACCCAGGTTCAGTACGTTCCGAACTGCTTCCAGAGCCGCTCGGCCAGGTCGCGGCGCTTCTCGCCGCCCCGCGATCGCGCGGCGATCGCGGCCGCCAGCGCCTCGATCAGCACCACGCCGGGTGCGGCCGTGTCGAACTCCCCGGCCTCGGCCGGCGCGCACACCAGCAGGTGCGTCGCCAGGTCGGCGGCCGGAGCCAGCTGGTCGTCGGTGATCAGCACCACCGGCGCGCCCGCCTCGTGGAAGCTCTGCACCACCTGCGCCGTGATGCGGGCATAGCGGCGGAACGTGAAGGCGATCAGGCGGTCGCGCGGCTCCAGGTCGATCAGCTGGTCGGCGATGCCCGGCTCGCCCGCGGCGATCGGCCACGTGTTGGAGAGCAGCGGGTTCAGCAGGTAGTAGGCGTACTCGGCCAGGGCCGCCGACTTGCGGTGCCCGAAGATGCCGATCTTGCCGGTGCCCTTTCCGAGCAGGGCCACCGCCGCGTGGAACTGGGCACGGTCGACCCCGGTGCGCATCGCCGTCAGGTCGGACCCGGCGCGGGCCGCCACGGCGTCCACCACGTCGCCCGAGCCTTCCTGCTGCGGCGGCAGCGACAGCCTCGCCACAGCCTCCGCCCGCAGCGCGTCGTGCAGCTCGGCGAAGCCGCTGAACCCGACCCGGACCGAGAACCGCACCACGGCGGCCTTGCTGACCCCGCTCGCGGCGGCCAGCGACTCGGCCGTCTCGAACGGCGCCTCCGCCGGGTGGTCGAGCAGGCGGTGGGCGATCCGCAGGTCGTTCGGCGAGAGCTGATCGAGCTGTCTCCGGATGCGGCCGGCGACCTCGGTCACGGAGCGACTCGGTCGGTCATCTCGGCCATCCTAAACGACGAGGGGGGCGCCACCCTCGGCGCCCCCCTCGTCGTACTTCGATCGCGAGTTCCCGGCTACTCGTCAGCCGGCGCCTCGTCGTGCGGCTCACCCTCGCCGTCATCCGAGGACGGCACCTCGGCCGCCACCAGGTCCTCCGGCGGAGCGTCCGGCACGTCGACCGGATCGATCAGCTGCAGCGAGACCTCCTCGTCGCCCTCCACGTGGTCGACGAGCACGGTCGAGCCAGGCTTCAGGTTTCGGGCCAGGACGAAGTCGGCCAGCGGATCCTCGATGAAGCGCTGGATCGCACGCCGCAGCGGGCGCGCGCCCATGGTCGGGTCGTAGCCCTTCTCGACCATCATCTCCTTGGCCGACTCGGTCAGCTCGATCGAGACCTCGTGCACCTTCATCTGCTCGCGCAGTCGCTTCATCAGCTGGTCGACGATCATCTTGATCTCGTCCTTGGACAGCTTGTGGAAGACGATCACCTCGTCGATGCGGTTCAGCA
>DASUHV010000009.1:0-11249 GCA_036273355.1 Gaiellales bacterium | reverse complement strand
CGGCTGCGGGTGCCGCACCCCAAGCTGGCGCGGCTGCACCCGGCCCAGCTCGCCGACCTGGTGGAGGCGGCCTCGCACCGCGAGGGCGAGGAGATCATGTCGGCGCTGGCCGACGAGGAGCTGGAGGCCGACGTGTTCGAGGAGCTCGACACCCAGCACCAGCGCGAGTTCATCGAGGAGCGCACCGACGCCGAGGTGGCGGGCGTGCTCGCGCGCATGGAGTCCGACGACGCCGTGGACATGCTGGGCGAGCTGGACGAGGACCGGCGCCGGCGGATCCTCGAGCTGCTGCCGCCGCTGCAGGCCCGGCGGGTGCGCGCGCTGGCCGGATACGACCCGGCCACCGCCGGCGGGCTGATGAGCCCCGACTTCATCTGCCTCTACGCGACCGCCACCAAGCGGGAGGCGGTGGGGCGGATCAGGCGTGACCAGGTGAAGCCCAACTCGCTGACCTCGATCTTCACCATGAACCTGCACCGCCGCCTGCAGGGCGAGATCAGGCTGGCCGACCTGATCCGAGCCGAGGACGACGACGTCCTGGCAGACCTGGCCACCCTCAAGCCGCGCGTTGTCTCTCCCGACACCGAGGTCGAGGAGATCGCGCGGCTGATGACCGACTACGACCTCACCATCGTGGCCGTGACGGGGGCCAAGGGTGAGCTGATAGGTGTTGTCACTGTGGACGACGTGCTGGAGCTGGTGCTGCCGCGCGGCTGGCGGCGAAAGTTCGACCTGTTCGGCGGCGAGTAGGTACGCTCAGCCAATGACAGCGACGCAGATCCCGGCGCCCGTGGATGGCGGGCCGAGTATCCGCCGCCAAGGCGCTTCCCGGCCGGCTGATCGCCGGCGGCGCCCGCCTGCGCCCGCGCGGCTGGCGTAGCCGCCGTCGCAACCGCGTCCTGGTGGCTCTCGCGTTCCTGGGGCCGGGGCTGATCGCTGCCAACGCAGGCAACGACGCGGGAGGCATCGCCACCTACTCGGCGGTCGGGGCCACCTACGGCTACGACCTGCTGTGGATGATGGTGGTGATCACCATCTCGCTGATCGTGGTGCAGGAGATGGCGGCGCGGATGGGCGCGGTCACCGGCAAGGGGCTGGCCGAGCTGATCAGGGAGGAGTACGGCGTGCGGTGGTCGCTGTTCGCGACCGTCTCGGTGCTGGTCGCGAACGTCGGCATCTGCATCTCGGAGTTCGTCGGCATCGGCGCCGCCCTGGGCCTGGCCGGCGTGCCCGTGCAGGTGTCGGTGCCGATCGCTGCAGCAGCCGTCTGGCTGCTTCTGATGCGCGGCTCCTATCGCGTGGCGGAGCGGGTGTTCGTGCTGATGACGATCCCGTTCTTCGCCTACCCGATCGCCGCCGTCCTGGCGCGCCCCGAGTGGGGCCACGTCGGAAAGGCGATCATCGCCCCCCACCTGCACGCGTCGCACGCGTACCTGTTCCTGTTTATCGCGACCGCCGGCACCACCATCACGCCGTTCATGCAGCTCTACGTGCAGTCGGCCGTGGTCGAGCGCGGGGTATCGACCAGCGAGCTCAAGGCCGAGCGCTCGGAGGTCGTGACCGGCTCGATCTTCGCGAACGTGATCGCGCTCTCGATCATTATCGCCACCGGTGCCACCCTCTATGTCCACGGAGAGCACCACATCTCCACCGCCGCGCAGGCCGCGAAGGCGCTGGAGCCGTTCGCCGGCCGCTACGCGGAGGTGCTGTTCGGGATCGGGCTGCTGGGGGCCAGCTTGCTGGCCGCGGCGATCCTGCCCACGACCGCGGCCTACGTGATCTCGGAGACGTTCGGCTTCGAGAAGGGCATCAGCCGCAACCCCAAGGAGGCACCGGTGTTCGTCGGAACGATCACCGTGCTGATTGCGATCGGCGCGCTCGTGGCGGTCATCCCAGGGCTGCCGGTGATCTCGCTGCTGGTCGGGGTGCAGGTGGTGAACGGCGCGTTGCTGCCGATCCTGCTGATCTTCATCTGGAGGCTGGCCGCCAGCGGGGAGCTGATGGGCGAGTACCGCAACGGCCGGGCCTTCAACGTGATCGCCGGGTTCACGGTGGTCGCCACGTCGACGCTCTCGATCCTGCTGCTCGCCATCACGTTCGCGTCCATCGCCTGAGGGTGGGTCGATCCACCTAGGCGATCTCGTCGAGCGCGGCCAGCTGGCCGGCGGTCAACTGCCAGTCGCCGGCGGCAGCATTCGCGCGCACCTGTTCCGGCTTCGTCGCCCCCGCGATCACGGAGGCCACCCCGGGCCGGGAGGCCAGGCCGGCGATCGCCAGCTCCAGCAGCGAATGGCCCTGCTCCTCGGCAAAGCGCTGCAGCCGCTCGATCGTCGCGAACGACGCCGACGCACGGCGCGTGACCGACGCGCCCTCCTCGACCGTCCCCAGCCGGGAGCCCTCCGCGGCCTCCCCCGGGCGGTACTTGCCGGTCAGAAAGCCCGACGCGAGCGGGAAGTACGGCACGAACCCGACTCCCAGCTCCAGGCAGGCGGGCAGCAGGTCGCGCTCCGCTTCGCGCGCGAGCAGGGAGTACTCGTTCTGCACGGCGGCGATCTCCGCGGTGGCGGCCGCCTCGGCGAGCGCGTCGGCGGTCGCGTTGGACACGCCGATCGCCCGCACCTTGCCGGCCCCCACCAGCTCGGACATGGCACCAACCGTGTCGGCAATGGGCGTGGCGTCGTCCGGGAAGTGGTGGTAGAGCAGGTCGATATGGTCGGTCTGCAGCCTGCGCAGCGACGCCTCGGCGGCCTGAACGACATACGCAGGCGCGCCACCCACCGCGCCGTCGCCCATCTCGCCGCCGAACTTGGTGGCCAGCACCACGCGGTTGCGGCGGCCCTGCAGCAGCTCGCCCAGCAGTCGCTCGCTGCCGCCGCGGTTGCCGTAGATGTCCGCGGTGTCGAGCAGGTTGACGCCGGCGTCGAGCGCGGCGTCGACGACCCGGCGGGTGGCGGCCAGGTCGAGTCGGCCACCGAAGTTGTTACAGCCGAGCCCGACACGGGAGACGCGCAGGGGGCCGAGGTCGGTGTGCTCCATCGACCGGCATGCTATCGGCGGTGTAGCGTTGTCGCGTGGCCACGGAGCGACTGCCCACCGCCGTCCCGACCAGCCTGGTCGGGTCGTACGCCCAGCCCGACTGGCTGATCGACCGGGCGCGGCTGCGCGACCGGTTCCCGCCGCGCGTGCGCGCGACCGAGCTGTGGCGGATCGACCCGCAGTACCTGGAGGAGGCCCAGGATGACGCCACGCTGGTCGCGATCCGGGACCAGGAGCGGGCCGGGCTCGACATCATCACCGACGGCGAGCAGCGCCGCGAGAGCTACTCGAACCGGTTTGCGACGGCGCTCGCCGGCGTCGACATCGACAACCCGGGGACGGCGCTTGACCGCAGCGGCCATCCCAACCCGGTGCCGCGCGTGGTCGGGCCGATCGAGCGGAAGCACGCGGTGCAGGTGCGGGACGTGGAGTTCCTGCGGTCGCACACCAGCCGGCCGGTCAAGATCACCGTGCCGGGCCCGTTCACGATGTCGCAGCAGGCGCAGAACGACGCCTACCCGAGCGAGGCGGAGCTGGCCGAGGCGTACGCAGCCGCCGTGCACGACGAGATCGTCGACCTGTTCGCAGCGGGTGCCGACATCGTCCAGATCGACGAGCCGTACATGCAGGCGCGGCCGGAGAAGGCGCGGGAGTTCGGGCTGGCGGCGCTGGAGCGGGCGCTGGACGGGGTGAGCGGGACGACCGCCGTGCACATCTGCTTCGGATACGCGGCGATCATCCACGACCGCCCATCCGCCTACTCGTTCCTGCCGGAGATGGCGGCCTGCTCGTGCCACCAGATCTCAATCGAGACCGCCCAGTCCGGCATCGACACGGCGGTGCTGGAGACGCTCCCGGCCAAGCAGATCATCCTGGGCGTGATCGACCTGGACGACCACGCGGTGGAGACGCCGGAGACGGTCGCGGCGCGGATCCGTCGCGCGCTGCCGTACAAGCGCCCGGACGAGCTGGTCGCTGCGCCCGATTGCGGCATGAAGTACCTGCCGCGCGACTCGGCCTACGGCAAGCTCGAGTCGCTGGCGGCCGGCGCCGCGATCATCCGGGCGGAGGCCTGACGTGACGCTGAAGCTGGTGGGAGCGGGAGTCGGGCGCACGGGCACGCACTCGCTGAAGCTCGCGATCGAGCGGCTCACCGGCGCGCCCTGCTACCACATGAGCGAGCTGATCGAGAACCGTGAGGCGGTGCCGGTGTGGCACGCCGCGATCGACGGGACGATGCCGGACTGGGAGCAGTTCCTCGCGGGCTACCAGGCGACGGTGGACTGGCCGGCCTGCGCGGTCTGGCGGGAGCTGGCGCACGCCTACCCGGACGCGCCGGTGCTGCTGTCGACGCGATCGAGCACGGACGCCTGGTACGGGAGCATGGAGCACACGATCATGCATGCGGTCAGCCAGCCGACCACGGACGCCGATCACGCCCGCCACCGGGAGCTGACGATGGCGATGCTGCGCCAGTTCTGCCCCGACTGGCCCGAGCCGGCCGCGGTGCGGGCGGCGTACGAGCGGCACAACGAGACGGTTCGCAGCGTGGTCGCGCCGGGCCGGCTGGTGGAGTGGCAGCCGGGCGACGGCTGGGAGCCGCTGTGCCGCGCGCTGGCGATGCCGGTGCCGGACGAGCCGTTCCCGCACGTGAACACGGCCAGCGACTTCCGCGAGTCGATGGAGCTGGACGACGCAACGTAACCACCGGGAGCGGCCTGAGCCCGCGGTGCCAACGGCGGGTCATCCTGCTACAGTGGTATCGAACTTGGAACGATCGTTTGGTTGCGCAGTCCGCCTTCCTGACCCGTTCGTGAGGTAATGGAAGGAGGTGTCAATATGGCAACCGGAACCGTAAAGTGGTTCAACGATGCAAAGGGATATGGCTTCATTGCTCCTGACGACGGTGGCAAGGACCTGTTCGTGCATCACAGCTCGATCACGGGTGACGGCTTCAAGTCCCTGGCGGAAGGCGCCAAGGTGACCTTCGAGGCCCGGCAGGGCGCGAAGGGCCCCGAGGCAACGGGAGTGACCCCCGTCTAGCACGGGGAGGCTCATGAGTACCAAAGAAGAAAAGATCGAACTCGAAGGAGAGGTCACGGAGTCGTTGCGAAACGGGATGTTTCGCATCGCGCTCGACAATGGCCACTCCACGATCGGGTATACGGCCGGCAAGATGCGGCGCTACCGCATTCGCATCCTGCCAGGTGATCGGGTCAAGGTGGAGCTTTCACCGTACGACCTGAACCGCGGCCGCATCGTGTACCGGATCCGATAGATCGTAACCACGCCGGCCGGGCACACGCCCGGCCGGTCTGGTTTCCTCGCACCTAGGCAGATCGCTGGCGGCCGGCCCGACGACGCGGCCAAGGGCGGCCGACGCGGCCGTCACGCCCGTGTCACGACCTGTTCGCGCCGTGCAACGACCCTGTGCCGCAGGCCGAGTCGGTGTTTGACTCCAATAATTGGGCGGCGGGCCCGGTTCGGCTCAACCATCCAGTTCGCGACAGGCGTCACGAGTAACGACCGGTGCCGATTCCGTGCCAAAGGCCCACGGCGGCCGAGTCGGCCTCTGAGGCCGGAGCGGGTGGCGATTTCGGGCTCGCCGGCGGCGACGCCGCCCGGTGCTGCCTAGGCGCCCTTGAACTCCTGGATGGTGTTGCCGCCGTCCACCACGATCGACCGTCCGGTGATGTACCGGGCGCCGTCGGACGCCAGGAATGCCACCAGCTCGGCCACCTCGTCCGGCGTTCCAGGCCGGCCCACCGGCGTGTTTCGGCCGCCCTCGATCTCCTCCGGCGACGACGACCCGGTCTCGATCCAGCCCGGTGCCACCGAGTTGACGGTCACCCCGTGCGGCCCGGTCTCGATCGCCAGCGCGCGCGTGAGCCCGTCCATCGCACCCTTGCCGGCGCTGTAGCCCGAGTTGCCGGGGTAGCTGACGACCGGGCCGGTCACCGACGACACGTTCACCACCCTGCCGTAGCCGCGCTCGACCATCCCCGGCAGCACCGCGCGCGTGGTCGCGACCGCCGTCTTCAGGTTGACCGCGATGTCGCGATCCCACTGCTCCTCGGTCATCTCGATGAACTGCAACAGCTCGCTCTCCTCGCCCACCTGGGCGATCCCGGCGTTGTTGACCAGCACGTCCACCCGGCCGAATCGCTCCACCACCTCCGCCGCCAGCGCTGCGGCCGGCGCAAACCCCGTCAGATCGGCGATGAACGACGCCGCCTCGACGCCGTCACGCTCCAGCTCCACCCGCCGCTCGTGGATCCGCTCGGTCGTCGAGGTGATCGCGACCGCCGCTCCGCGCGCGCCCAGCAGCCGCGCCGTCGCGAACCCGATCCCGCTCGGAGACCCGGCGCCCGTCACCAGCGCCGTCCGCCCGGCGAGCGGCCCGTCAGCCACCGGTCGCCCCGACCAGGTCGTCCACGGCCTCCGCGAACACCTCCGTGTGGCGGTCGACGTCAGCCTCGACCGTGTCCGGGCACATCAGCGCCATGTTGTGGAAGGGCGTGATCAGCACGCCCCGGTTCATCAGGTAGACGTGCATGTAGGCGTCCAGCTCGCCGTCGTGCGCGGCCGCCGACTCGCCGCCGGTGCGCGGCGGCTGCGGGCAGAACCGGTACTCCGCCCGCGCGCCGAGCTGGACGATGTTCCAGGGCACCCGCCGGCTGTCCAGGACCCCCTGCACGCCCGCCGTGAACCGCTCTGCCAGCGGCACCATCCGCCCGAACGCCTGCTCGGTCAGCACCTCGCCGAGGGTCGCCCGCGCGGCCGCCAGCGACAGCGCATTCCCGGCCAGCGTGCCGCCCACGCCGCCCACATCCTCGAGGTCGACGTCGGCCGCGAGGATCCGGTCGGCCAGGTCGCGCCGCATGCCGTAGGCACCGATCGGCACGCCGCCCGCAAGGGACTTCCCGACGGTCAGGATGTCCGGGTCGAGACCGTGCTCGGCCGTGTAGCCGCCCGGCCCGGTGCTCATCGTGTGGGTCTCGTCGATGATCAGCAGCGTCCCCGTCTCGTTCGTGATGCGGCGCAGCTGCTCGTGGTATCCCGGCTGCGGCAGCACGATCCCGATGTTCGTGAGCGCCGGCTCGGCCAGCACCGCCGCCACGTCGCCCGGCTCGAGCGCCGCGCGCAGCGCATCGACGTCGTTGAACTCGATCACCTTCGTCGTCTCGACCGGATCGACGGCCGGGCCCACGTTCCCGGGCCGCGACCGCGGCACGCCGTCGTCCAGCCAGATCACCGACTCATCGACCGTGCCGTGATAGCAGCCGTTGAAGACCAGCACCTTCGACCGCCCCGTCAGCGTGCGCGCCATCCGCAGCACCCACCGGTTCGCGTCGGTCGCGGTCAGCGCGAACTGCCAGGCGTCCAGCCCGAACCGCCGCACCAGCTCCTTGCCCACCCACGCCGCATCCTCGGTCGGCATCATCCCGGTCGTCCCCCGCCGGATCTGGCGCTCCACCGCGCGCGCCGTCGCCTCGGGGGCATGGCCCGCCATCGCGCCGGTGTCGCCCAGGCAGAAATCGACGAACGTGTGGCCGTCCACGTCGGTGATGGCGGCGCCGCGAGCCTCGGCCATGAACAGCGGGAACCCGCCCGCCCACATCGCCATCCAGCTCATCGGCACCCCGCCCAGCAACGTCTGCGAGGTCTCGGCGAAGAGCTCGCGCGACCGCGGGTGCTGCTCCGCGAAGCGGGCCCGCTCGCGCTCCAGCAGCCGCCCCAGCCGGGCGCGTTCGATCTCGACGTCAGCGGGCGCACTCATGGCGCCACGCTACCGCAGCTTCACCCCGGCATGCAGCGGGGATCCGAGACCAGCCTGCCCAGCAGCTCGGACAGCTCGTCCAGCTCCTGCTCGCTGAAGTGGTCGGTGAACATGCGCCCGATGTCCTCGTGGTGGGTGCGCGACGCCTCCTTCAGCTTCTCGTACCCGGCGTCGGTGAGCACCGCGTAGGTGACCCGCGCATCCGAATCGCAGGCTCGCTTGCAGACCCAGCCGGCACGCTCCAGCCCCTCCAGCAGCCGCGTGATCCCGGACGCCGTCAGCAGCACCCGGTCGGCCAGGTCGACGCGCCGCAGCGCCCCTCCCGGAGCGTTTTCCAGGTTCACCATCACGTCGTAGTCGTTGAGCGTGATGCCGTGCTCCGCGATCAGCTGCGCGTTCATGGCACGCGTCAGCTCGGCGTGGCTGCGGAGCAGCCCCAGCCATGCTGATAGAACTTGCGGACTCAATACTTGACGGCTCAATGTTCTCCTGCTAGATTGTTGCTAGCTCAAGTATACACCGGTTTGGAAGGAGCCACGATGAGCACTGTTGAGATTGCACCCACCACCATCCCGGTCGGCAACTACACCGTCGACCCCGCCCACTCGTCCTTCGAGTTCGGCGTCCGCCACATGATGATTTCCACCGTGCGCGGCCGCTTCCTGGACTTCGAGGCCACGCTCGAGGGCGGCGAGCAGCCCCGCATCAAGGGCAGCATCGAGACCGCAAGCGCGGTCACGCATGACGAGGCCCGCGACGGGCACCTCAAGTCGCCCGACTTCTTCGACGTCGAGCGCTACCCGCAGGCGACCTTCTCGGGCACGCTGGTTGCGCCCGACCGCGTCGAGGGCGAGCTGACCCTGAAGGGCGTCAGCCGGCCGGTCACGCTGTCGGCCAAGGTCAACGGCCCCGACCAGGATCCCTGGGGCAACGAGCGGGTCGGCATCGAGCTCGAGGGCGAGATCAACCGCCAGGAGCACGGCGTCACCTGGAACACCCCGCTGCCGGGCGGCGGCGCACTGCTCGACGACATCGTCAAGCTCACCGCCAGCCTGTCGTTCGTGAAGGGGGCGTAACACCATGCGCGTGCTGACCATCTCGGGCAGCCTGCGGCCGGACTCACTGAACACCCTGCTCCTCCGCGCGGCGGAGGAGCAGGCGCCGGCCGGCGTCCAGCTCGTGCGCTTTACCGAGCTGGCGGCCATCCCGCCGTTCCACGGCGAACGCTCCGACCCCGGCGAACGGCCGGCGCCGGTGCGCGAGCTGAGCGAGCAGATCGAGGCGGCCGATGCGCTGCTGATCGCGACTCCCGAGTACAACGGCTCGATCCCGGGCGTGCTCAAGAACGCCCTGGACTGGGTCTCCACACCGTTTCCCGACAACGTGCTGCGCGGCAAGCCGGTCGCGGTGATCGGCGCCAGCACCGGCGGCTACGGCGGCATGTGGGCGCAGGCCGAGCTGCGCAAGGTGCTGGGCCTGACCGGTGCCCGCGTGGTAAACGGCGACCTGTCGCTGGCCCGTGCGCACGAGCACTTCGACGAGGCCGGCACGCTGGCCGCACCGCACGACACGCGCCTGTCGGAGGTGCTCGACGCGCTGCTGGCAGAGGTGCAGCCCGTCGCCGCCTGACGGTAGACTGGTTGCATGGAGACGGTCCGCTTCACCAGGATGGCCGATGGCACGGCCGAGGACTACGCGCTGCTCGATCACTACGAGGAGCAGTACATGACCGGCCTGCCCGACCGCCTGCTGGACGCGCTGGAGAAGCTGCGCGCCTCGTTCGCCGGGTACCAGGTGTCCCGCTACGAGCACTCGCTGCAGTCGGCCACCCGCGCGCTGCGCGACGGCCGCGACGAGGAGTACGTGGTGGCGGCCCTGCTGCACGACATCGGTGACGAGCTTGCACCCTGGACGCACGGCGAGATGGTGGCGGCGATCCTGAAGCCGTACGTGCGGCCGGAGGTGTGCTGGGTGGTCAAGCACCACGGCCTGTTCCAGCTGTACTACCGCGCCCACCACTCCGGCGGCGACCGCAACGCCCGCGACCGCTACATCGACCACCCCTGGTACGCGGCCTGCGCCGAGTTCTGCGAGCTGTACGACCAGAACAGCTTCGACCCCGCATACGAGGCGCTGCCGGCCGAGCACTTCCGGCCGATGGTCGAGCGCGTGTTCTCCGAGGTGCGCTACCTCGACCTGCTGGAGGAGGCCTAGGTTTCCGGCCCGTAGCTGAGCTCACCCGGCCGCGTCAGCCAGGTCAGCGCCAGCAGCTCCAGCCATCCCGCCCGCACCATCGGATCCTCCGATGCCAGCTCCAGCGCCCGCTCGCGGTCGACCAGGTAGAGGCACATGCCCCGCCAGCGCTCGTCCGGGCGATCGCGGAAGGGCCCGGCGGCTGCCATCACGCCCTCGTCGCGCCGGGCCTTCAGGAACGCGAGGTGCTGCTCCTGCAGCGCGTCCACGGCATCGTCGTCCAGCTGCGGCGGTTCGGCCGGGCGCATCAGCAGCACCAGCGTGTGGGCGTCCATCTGCGGTTCAGCCACCGCGGCCGGCCTGATCCGCGTCCAGCCGCTGGGCCAGCATGAAGGTGTTGCCGTCGAGGTCGTAGAAGGTCGCGAGCCTGACCATGCCCTCGATCTCACGCGTGTCCCCGTCGAAGCGCACGCCGTGTCGCTCGAGGTGCCCACGCGCGGCCGCGATGTCGGTCACTCCGAACGTGAGCGTCGCGCCGCCCTGCGGTGTGACCGTCTCCTCCTGGCCGATGCCGAGGTTGACGCCGGGGATCGGCGTGCGCAGCTCGCACCATCCCCAGTCGGCCAGGGTGTAGATCGGTTCGAAGCCGAGCAGCTCCTGGAACCAGCTGCGCGAGCGCTCCATGTCGGAGACGCCGATGGCCGCCGTCATGTGGCCGGCGTAGCCGATCGGCCCGGCCTGCTGGGCGGCGGATGACTGATCGAGGCTCACGGTGCCTCCCTCCCTTGCTGGTGGCAGTTAGACTGGTTTTTATACTAGAATCACTTTCATGTCAAACGCGGCGCCTCCACTCCCGCGCCTGTTTCACCACCGCTGGTCGGTGCCCGTGCTCGCGGAGCTCGGCCGCGGCAGCGGCGGACGGTTCGTGAACCTCTCCCGCCGCCTCGGCATCGGCCGCGAATCGCTGAGGCGGACGCTGGACTGGCTGGTCGAGCAGGGGCTGGTGGCACGAAACCCCGGGTACGGCCATCCGCTGCGTCCCGAGTACGTGCTGACGGGGCGCGGCGCCGAGCTAGCGCCGGCCTGCAGGCAGCTGATGTTCGCTCTGGACGCCCTGCAGGCCGAACACGTCGGGCTGAACAAGTGGTCGATGCCGATCGTCGCGGCCCTCGACGATCTCGGCGACGGCCGCTTCGGCCAGCTGCGCGACCGGCTGCCGCCGATCAGCCCGCGGGCGCTG
>DASUHV010000008.1:0-9944 GCA_036273355.1 Gaiellales bacterium | reverse complement strand
TCACCTGGAACCCGCTGGCCGGCGACCAGAGCTACTACGTGATCGTCGCGACCGACCGCACCTTCCAGAACGTGGTCGACTACGCGTTCACCCAGGTACCTGCCTACGCGCCGCGTCAGAGCTTCCAGGTCACCACCTATCCCGACTCCAACACCAGCTACTACTGGGCCGTGCTGCCGGCTCAGTCGGCCGACGGCGGCACCGGTGCTGTCGGTGATCCGACGGGGCCACAGGACGGCGGTCTCAACTACCCGCAGAACTTCCAGAAGCACTCGACGGCGCCGACCCTCGACGCTCCCACTGACGGTCAGGTTGTCACCACGCAGCCGACGTTCCAGTGGTCGCCGGTCGAGGGTGCGCTGCGGTACCGGCTGGAGGTGTCGCAGGACCCGAGCTTCGGCACCCTGGTCGGGAACAGTGCCGTCTACACCGACGAGACGGCCTACACCAGCGACACCACGTACCCGGCCGACACCACGCTCTACTGGCGGGTGCGCGCAGAGGACGCGAGGCAGGTGGGCCTGGCCTGGTCGGCCACGCATACCTTCCAGAAGACCAATGCGGCGCCGACGTTCCTGACCGTTTCCAACTCGACGTCCGGGTCCCGGATCCCGGCGTGGCAGTGGGACGCAATGCCCGGCGCCGTCGGGTACGACGTCCACGTCGATCTGCCGGATGGATCGCCACGGGACTTCAGCAACATGGACACGACGGCCTTCACGGCCACCAGCATGACCGGCACGGGCATCTTCACCTGGAAGGTGCGGGCGCTCTACCCGACGAGCTCGTTTGGCACGATCACGAGCCCGTGGTCGGCTCCCCAGACCTTCGCTCGCACCATCCCGGCGCCGACCAACCCGGTCACCAGCTACAGCCCGCACAAGGTGCTGCTGTCCTGGGACGCGTTGCCGGGGGCGAAGCAGTACACCGTGGAGCTGTCGACCACCAACTCGTTCTCGAGCAACATCGAGACGCTGACGACCGACAACACCTCGGTGGCACCGCGGCTGGAGAGCTCCGCCTACGACAACGGCGGCGTCATCTACTGGCACGTGTTCGCCACCGACGCCGACAACAACGCCGGGGGCAAGACGCCGGCGCAGACCCTGACGCTGCCGACCAAGCTGGTGCTGACCTCGTCGGGCTTCCCGGTGAAGGGCAAGGCGGTATCGATCACGATCTACACCAAGGACGCCTACGGGCACGCGGTGAACGGCGTGAAGGTGACCGCTTCCGGCGCGGGCGTCACGAAGACGTCCAAGCTCTCGTCGCGCGGCAAGGTGGTCTTCAAGCTGAAGGCGACCAGGTCGGGCAAGCTGACGTTCAACGCGACCAAGACGGGTTGCGTCGGATCAAAGCTGATCATGACCGTGTTCTGAGTTCGGTGCGAAGGGCCGGGCGCACCGCCCGGCCCTTCACCGACTACTCGGCAGCGGTCGTCTCGATCGCGTGCGACGTCCGCCGGCGCACGGCCGGCAGCAGCCAGCGTGCGGCCAGCAGCGCGACCAGCGCCAGCAGCGCGATCGGGATCACCACGCCGGCGCCCACGATCACCGCGGTGACGACGTCGGTGGCGCGCTGCCAGCTGCGGCGAAGCGCGCTTCCGATCGCGGTGGCGTGCCCGGACTCGTGGTGCGCGGCGGCCGGCTGGGCCAGGAGCATCGTGATGGTCGACATGTCCGCCTGGTCGTGCAGGTAGCGCAACCGGCCGTCGAGCTCCTCGATCTGCCCCTGGATGTCGAACAGCTCGTTCTGGATCTTGATCGTGTCGCTGACCGTGACGGCCTGGTTCATGAGCCGGATCAGCGCCCGAGACTGGGCGCGTAGGTTGCGCGCGCGTGCCGATAGGTCGACGAACTGGTGGCCGACGTCCTCGCCGCTCACCTGCTCCGAGCGCACCGCGCCCAGCCCTGGCGCTCGCAGCTGCCGCATGGCCGCGTCGAACCGCGCTGCGGGCACGCGCAGCACGATCGTCGACGTCTCGTGCTTGCCGGACGAGATGTTGCTCGAGCTGATGAACCCGCCGTAGCTGTCGACGACCTGCTGCGCGCGATCGATCGATTTGGCCAGGCCGTCGTGGCCCAGCCGGATCGACAGGCGGCCGGTCTTGATCACCGTCGAGGGCATCTGCGGCAGCCCGTCGTGCGAACGCAGCGACGCGTGCTGCGCGGTCTGTCCCGGCCCCGCGACCGGGGTCGCGGCGCCCGAGGCGTCACCGAGGACGGCATTGCCGACCCCGGTGCCCAGCTTCTCAGGTGCCGGTGCGGTCGTCGCCGACCCCCTGCTTGAACCGCTGCTCGAACCGCTGCACCCGGCCACGCCGGACGCCGCCACCAGGACCGCCGTGATCGCCGCCACCGTGCTGAACCGCATCGTGCCTCCTCCGATCGTCGGCAATCAGACCGGCGATCGGGGCGGACGGTTCCCGCCTCCTGTTCCCGTTTACACGGCCACAGGCAGCACGCCCGCCACGCACTCCTCGACGGCCGCGCGGTCCGGCCCGCACACGAACACGAGCTCGGTGTTTCGCAGGTGCGAGACCTGTCCCACCCGCTCGCCCGAGGGATTGTGGATGCCGATGCGCGCCCCCACGTAGCGGGGCGCGTCGATCGCGACGGCGGCCACGTGGCGCCGCTGCTCCAGCAGGGCCTGCACGTCTGCCGGGGCGTGGAACCCCTCGTTCGAGAGCGACACCACCAGCCAGGGTGTCGTCAGTCTGGACACCACATCCGTGAGCGCGTCCCAGGCCAGCGTCTTCGAGTTGTAGGGGCTGCGACGCTCGCGCACGTCGAGCCGCTTGCAGGCGACGCCGTAGTGGCCGGGTGCGTCGTTTCGGACGATCGTCTCCCACACGTGGTAGTTCCCCGCGTAGCTGTGCTGGTTGTAGGGCGGGTCGAGGTATGCCAGCTCGACGTCGCGCAGCTCGGAGGCCAGCCGGTTGGCGTCGCCCATCCGCGGTGTCCCGGCTGGGCCCGGCACGGCGATCGGCTCGCGCAGCTGCAGCGGGTTGGAGGCGCGTGGCGCCCAGCGCTTGAGGTAGGCCATCTGCACTCCGACGGTGCTGTCGACGCGGTCGGCCGCCTCCAGCAGGCTGGTCAGGAGCAGGCCCCGCTCGACCGCGTCCAGAGGCAGCCGGTCGATCTCGGCCCGGATCGCGTCGATGCGCATGCCGTTCTCCGGCATGAAGTAGCGGGCGCGCTCGCAGAACGTCTCGGTCACGTACCCGCGCTCGCCCGGCATCGCGTTCAGGTGGTCGATCAGCGTGCTCAGGCGGGCGCGGTCGACCGAGCCGTCCGCCTCGATGTAGGCGCGCCCGAGCGCCTGTGAGTAGGCGGCGGTGTCGTTCGAGAGCACCCGGATGCCTGCCGCCCGGAGCGCCTGGCCGACGCGGGTGGTGCCGGCGAACAGATCGGCCGCTGAGGCGACGCCGGCCCTGCGGGCGATCTCGGCCAGCGACGGCGCGAGCAGCCGCTTCGAGCCGAGGTACTTGATCACGGCCGCCACTCTACGCGGCGGAGCGGTCAGCGCAGGTAGGTGAGTACGGCCAGGACGCGGCGGTGGTCTTCGGATGCCTGGGGCAGTCCCAGCTTCTGGAAGATGCTGGTGACGTGCTTTTCGACGGCGCGTTCGGTCACCACCATCCGCTCCGCGATGCCGGTATTGGAGCGGCCCTCCGCCATCAGCTCCAGCACCTCACGCTCGCGCGGCGTCAGCTCAGACAGCGGATCATCGCGCCGGTGGCGACCCACCAGCTGGCTGACCACCGCCGGATCCAATGCGCTGCCACCCTGCCCCACCCGCCGCACCGCAGCCGCGAACTCGTCGATATCCGACACGCGATCCTTCAACAGGTAGCCGACACCCTCACTCGACTCCGACAACAACTCCATCGCATACCCCGCCTCCACGTACTGGCTCAACACCAGCACCCCCACCTGCGGATACCGCTCCCGGATCCGCTTCGCCGCACGCAACCCCTCATCCGTATGCGTCGGCGGCATCCGGATATCCACGATCGCCACATCCGGCTTCGCAAACCCCACCCGCCGCACCAGATCCTCCGCATTGTCCACCTGCCCAACCACCTCAAACCCCGCATCCACCAACAACCGCGCCACACCCTCCCGCAACAACACCGAATCATCCGCCAGCACTACTCGCACGGGATCACCGCCGACACGCACGTGCCGGAGCCGTTGCTCTCCACGGCCAGCGTTCCGTCCAGCGCCTCGACCCGGTCGGCCAGCCCGCGCAGGCCGGTGCCGCCCAGCGGGTTGGCGCCGCCGACCCCGTCGTCGGACACCTCGATCGTTGCCTGCCCCTCGGCGCGCATGATGCGGACCGTAGCGTGTTTGGCGTTGGCGTACTTGGCAACGTTCGTGAGCGCCTCCGCCACGACGTAGTAGGCGGCTGCCTCGATCGGCGCGGGCAACGGCTGGTCGGGCACGTCGGCCAGCTCCACCGGCAGCGGGGCACGCGTCGCCAGCGCCTCCAGGGCCGGGCGCAGTCCGCGATCGGTCAGGATCGCGGGGTGGATGCCCCGCGCCAGCTCGCGCAGCTCCTCCAGCGCCTGTGACAGCTCCTCACCGGCCGACGCCAGGATCTCGTCGGCCGCCGCGGGATCGCGCTGTGCCAGCGACCGGGCCAGCCGCAGCGACAGGGACAGCGACACCAGCCGCTGCTGCGCGCCGTCGTGCAGGTTGCGCTCCAGCCGGCGGCGGGCTTCATCGCCGGCGTTGACGATGCGGACGCGGGAGCGCCGCAGCTCCTCGTCGGTGCGCTTGCGACCCGTGATGTCCCGCACGAACGCCGTGAACAGGGGCAGGTCGTCGGTGTCGATGCGCGTCACCGCCAGCTCGATCGGGAACACCTCACCGCTCGCGCGCATGCCGGTCAGCTCCACCTGATTGCCGAGCAGCCGGCCGCCGGGGTGCTGGAGCTGCCGTTGCAGGCCGCGGCGGTGATCCTCGCGTAGCTGCGGTGGGATCAGCAGGTCGGCCATGTCCTTGCCGAGCACGTCCTGCGCCCGGTAGCCGAACGTGTGCTCCGCGGCCGGGTTGAACTCCAGGATCCGGTTCGCGGAGTCGATCGTGATGATGCAGTCGAGCGCCGAGGACAGCACCGCCGACTTGCGCGCTTCGCTCTCGGCCACCGCCGCCTCGGCCCGCCGCCGCTCGATCAGCTGGCCGACGCGGTCGGCGACCGTCTCCAGCAGCGCCAGCATCTCGTCGTCGGGCCCGCGCACGTCGTCTGAGCACAGCTGCACGACCGCGTCCACCTGTCCGGCGGCGACGATCGGGAACGCGAACGACCCGCGGCCGTGGCCGGCCCGCGGGTTTGCCATCACCACCGGGTCGTCGTCGAGGTCGACGTCCCAGCGCGGCTCGGCCGTTCCTCGCACGTAGGTGGCCAGGCCGGCGTCGCCGGCCGGCCGGCTGGCCATGACCCGCTCGCGGAAATCGCCCGCCACCGTGGCGCCGTCCGACCACACCGCGACCGGGACCAGCTCCTCCGGCTCGGCCTTCCAGTACACGCAGGCCCAGCAGTCGAAGGTGGTGCCGAGCGCCTCCACCATCGGCTCGGCCACGTCCTCCAGCCGCTCCGCCCTGGCCACCGCCCGCGCCAGGGACAGCTGGAACCCCAGCCGCCGCTCGTTGCGCCGGCGGGTGGTGATGTCCTCGCCGATGCTGGTCGCTCCGATGATGCGCCCGTCACGGTCGCGGATCACGGTGTTGTTCCAGGCGATGTCGAGGATCTCGCCGGCGCGGGTGCGGATCCAGTTCTCCTCGTAGGGCAGCACGTCGTCGTTCGCCATCCGCTCCAGGAACTGCACCTCGGTGCCGTTGAACACCTCCAGCCAGTCGCGTCCCATCAGCTCCTCGCGTGACCAGCCGGTCAGCTCGCACAGGAAGGGGTTGGCGTAGGTGATCAGGCCGGCGGTGTCGAGGCTGACGGCGATCAGCCGGACGCCCTCCAGCAGGTCGCTCAGCCGCTGCTCGGACGCGGCCACCTCGCGCAGCTGGGAGCGCAGCTCGCCGGCCAGCGTCTGGTTGCGCAGCGCCAGCGATGCCGCGGCCGTGGCCGCCCCCAGCAGGGCCGGGTCGTCCAGCAGCGACGCGTCGTGCGCCATCTGCAGCACGCGGCGATCACGCCGCTCGATGGTGGTCACCGCGCGTCCCTCGCCGTCGTCGGGTCGCGCGACCAGATCGCCCTCGATGTCGACGTAGGTGTCGTCCTCCGGCAGCCAGTAGACCAGCTCCAGCGTGGGATCACCGAGCGCTCGCCGCAGTGCCGCGCGCAGCCGCTGCGGCTCGTCACTGGCCTCGATCTCGGCGATCAGGCCACGCACCGCACCCGAGCGGCCGATCTGCGTGCGCAGCAGGCCGTAGAGGAACCCCTGCGGGATCGCCGCGAGGGACAGGCTGAACACGTAGAACGGGATGTCGCCGGTCTGCTCGACGAACCCGGAGTAGATCGCCACCGCCCCGATCACGAACATGCAGACCGCGCCGGTCAGGTACACCGGCGCCAGCACCTCGCGGGCCGCGACGCCCGCGGCCTGCCAGCGCCGGGCCAGGATCACCAGCATCGCGACGATCAGGCAGATGCCGACCAGGAGCGAGACGGCGTCGGCGGCTCTGACCAGGTCGTGGTGGTGGTCGACGAGCAGCAGGTTGTGCGCGCTGTGCTTGTCGGCGCCGTCCAGCCGCGGCTCCGTGAACGGCAGCACCAGCAGGCTCAGCACCCAGGTGTCCAGGTAGACGAGCACCGTCACGATCCGCGCATCCAGCGTGCGCAGCCGGCCGCTGGGGTAGGCCAGGATGGTGTGGACGAGCAGCCCCAGCCAGAGGCTGGCGAACAGCTCTCCGACCGTGAACACGGCGTCGGTCGGCCAGTCCGTGAGCCCGTTGCTGAGCCACGTCAGGGCCGTTGCGCACATCAGCGGGCCGATCAGGTTGGTGGGCCGCCTCAGCCACGCCACCTGGCCGGCGATCATGAACGACCAGCCCACCAGCAGGCCCAGGATCAGGTAGGCCGCGGTGTTGTGGTGGACGTGCGTCCGGCTCTCGCCGACCGCGATCACGGCGCTCAGTACCAGGCCGGCGACCAGCGCCGCGATCCGCAGGCGGCGCGACGTCATTCCAGGGCTTCGGCGAGCGTGCGTCCGCATAGCTCACCCTTGGGGACGAAGCCGCGCGCGCCGCTCTCCGCGATCAACGGCCCGAAGTCGCTGGCGTCGCGGCTGGAGGTGAGCACGATCGCGGGCGGGTCGGTGCCGCGGGTCAGCTCGCTGGCGACGGCGAACCCGTCCGTATCGGGCAGCTGCACGTCCAGCAGCACCACCTCGGGGTGCAGGTCGCGCACGGCGGTCAGCGCCGACGCGCCGTCCACCGCTTCGCCGACGATCGTGTAGCCCTCCGACTGGAGCAGGGCCCGCGCCATCGCGCGGAAGCTGGGGTGATCGTCGACGATCAGGATCGATGGCGTCATCGTGATCATCGTGCCACACCGGTGACATGCGGACGATACGGTTTGCCACACCCCTTGCAGGGTGTTTGCCACGCTAAAAAGCTATGGAGTGCCGGTGCTGCCGCTCGCGGTGGAGATGCTGATCAGGGGCTTCAGCTGCTTGAGCAGGTTTGTAAGCTGCTTCTTGTCGGGCGCGGTCGGCTCCAGCACCAGCACACGCTGCACGGCCTGGTAGGCGGTCTTGTAGTCCTGGACTGAAAGCGCGTCGCGGGCTATGGCGCGCTCGTAGGTCGAGTTGTCGGGCTGCAGCACGATCGCCTTCTTCCACAGTGCGATCGCCTGCAGCACGGACTGCTGGGCCTGCTGCTGGTAGGTCTGGGCGCGCTGCGTCAGCGGTTGCTGGGCGGTCGAGACGAGCGGGTCGCCGATGCTGGTGCCGAGCTTCTCGCCGCCGGCCGGGAGCGGGCTGGAGGTGCTCCCGTACTGGCTGGCCAGCGACTGCCAGTAGGCGGCGCGCTGGGCCTGCTTCTGGGCCTCCGTCTCATACAGCGTGGCGACCTGGGTGATCGTGTTGGCGTCCTTGGGGCGCAGGTTCATGTACTGCGCGTAGGCACCCAGCGCCAGGGTCGTCTGCCCGCTGGTCTGGTACGCGTCGCCCAGCTGGCGCCAGGCCGTGGCGTCCTTGGGGTCGGAGTGCACCTTGTTCAGCAGGTCGCTGACGCTGGTGGTGCTGGTGCCGCTGGACTGGCCGAGCAGGTTTCCGAGGCTGATCCCGCCCGCGCCGGAGCCGACGCCCAGGAAGACGAAGCTGAGTGCGAATACCAGTCCCAGGAAGATGAAGACGGGCTTCTGGGTGCGTCGGATCTTTTCGAACAGCATGGGTGTGAGCGTTCCTGCGGCCGGGGATCAGCGGTCGAGCATCTTTGCGCGCACGCGTCGCGCCGGTTCGGTATCGGCAGCGCCGCCGTCCCGGTTGAAGCGTATCTGGCCGTCCACGATCGTGAGCAGCACGCGATCGGGCGTCCCGCCGTAGACGGCGGCCGTGATCGGGTCCTCCCAGGGCAGAAACGGCGTAGCAGACAGGTCGAGCACGGTCAGGTCGGCCGCCTTATGGGGCGTCAATGATCCGATCGAGTCGCCCAGCCCGATCGCGCGGGCGCCATCGATCGTGGCCATCCTCAGCACCCGCTCGGCGCTGAGCGCGTCCGGACGCCGCGCTCGCGCACGGGCCACGAGGATCGCGGCGCGCATCTCGTCCCACATGTCGAAGGTGAGCGCCGAGGCCGGTGAGTCCGTGCCCAGGCCCAGCGTCAGGCCGGCGTCTAGCAGCTCCGGCACCGGTGCCGTCCCGCAGCCGAGCAGCGCGTTCGATCGCGGGCAGTGGACGGCCGGCACGCCCAGGCCGGCCAGGAGCGAGATCGCCTCCGCGTCGGCGCGCACGAGGTGGATCGCGACCGTGTCGGGCCCGAGCACGCCCGCCAGGTCGGCCAGCGGCTGGGTGTCGCGCTCCGACTCGAGCAGGTGGGTGGCCACCGGGATGCCGCGCGCGCGTGCCAGCCCCACCAGCTGCTGGTAGTGCTCGGTCGTGACCGTGTAGGGCGCATGCGGCGAGACGCCGGGTGTGATCAGCGGGTGGGACGGCAGCGCGTCCAGCCGGCCGGCCATCAGCCCGGCCGGGTCGCCCTGGTCGCTGAACGCCTCGAGGTAGACGATCGCCCGCAGGCCCTGGGCGATCGCGGCCTCCGCGACGGTGTCCGCGTAGGAGCAGTCGGCGATGGTGGTGACGCCGCCGGCCAGGCAGGCGTGCACGCCGGCGTGCGACTGCGCCAGGTAGTCGTCGCGGACGAGGCCGCTCTTGCGCACGATCAGCTGTTCGATCCACGGCGAGAACGGCAGACCGTCGCCCATCGCGCTCATGGAGCCGTACTCGAGGTGGGTGTGAGCGTTGACCAGGCCGGGCAGGATCACCGCATCGGCGAAGCGGCGGTCGGGCGACAGCCGGTCGGACACCTCGGCGATGACGCCGCCCTCGATGCGCACGGCGCCGTCGCGCACGGGCGGCCCGTCCATGGGCAGCACCCAGTCGGCGCCGAGGATCACGTCAGCGGCTCAGGATCGGGCTCGTCGGCGCCCCGGGCCCGCTCCACGGCCACCACGATGAAGTACGACAGCCCGTACAGCACCAGCAGCGGGATGAACTCGACGATGAACGAGATCGGGTCGACGCCCGGCAGCAGCATCGCCACCACGGCCAGCACCACGATCGAGATCCGCCAGTGGCGCCGCATCAGCGCCGAGCTCATGATCCGCAGGCGCGCCAGTACCAGCATCACGGCCGGCATCTCGAACACGATGCCCATCGCCAGCAGGGTGAGCAGCACGAACTGGATGTAGTCCTTCGCCCGCAGGTTGTAGTCGAAGGCCTGCTGGTTGAAGGTGACCAGGAAGGTGATGGCCGGAGGCACCACCAGGTA
>DASUHV010000007.1:0-6410 GCA_036273355.1 Gaiellales bacterium | reverse complement strand
CACGGCCGCCGAGCGGTCTGCGTTGCCGCCGTCGCGGGCCGCCAGCATCGGACCCCTGGCCGGCGAGTCGCCCGTCGCGAGCCGGGCCGGGTAGGTTCCGGCCATGACCGACCTGCTGTTCTACGGGGACACGGAGCGCTCGCACGCCATGCGCCACGAGCTGCCGCTCGCGATCGGCGATCCATTCCTGCTCGGCATCGTCGCCGGCAGGCTGCACATCATGGTCAGCCCGCTTGAGAGCTCCCGGATCGAGGAGGTTGCGCCGGATGCGGTCTACCACGACCTGGCCGATCTCGGCTTCCAGGAGCTGCGCGAGAGCGGCCTCAGGATGCACCAGCTCGACCTGGAGCTGGTGTCCCGGGCCGCTGACGCGATGGGCGTACGCGAGGCCGTCGTCGACCCCGAGATGCCGGTCGCGGTGGCCGACCGCCTGCGCGCCGACGGCATCGCGCTGCGACCCGATCACGACGCGATCGCATCCAGGAGGCGTGTGAAGTCGCCGGCGGAGCTGGCGGGCATACGTCGGGCGCAGGCCGCGGCCGAGTCCGGTATGCGCGCTGCGGCCGACCTGCTCACCCAGGCCGTCCCCGCCGCCGAGATGCTGCTACACGACGGCAAGCCTCTGACCGCCGAGCTGGTCCGCGCGGAGCTTCGGGACGCGTGCCGGCGCAGCGGCGCCCCGGCTCCGCCGGACGTGATCGTGGGATCGCTCTGGCAGGGCACCGGTCACGATCCCGGCTCCGGGCCCCTGCCCGCCCACCTGCCGATCGTGATCGACCTGTGGCCGCGGGACGAGGAGTCGGGGTGCTGGGCGGATATGACCCGGACGCTCGTCGCCGGCGAGGTCACAGAGGGCGTGCGCGTGCTCGAATCGGTCGTCCGCGAGGCGCTGGAGCGCTCCCGCGAGGCGGTGCGGCCCGGGATCACCGGCCGCGAGCTGCACGCCATCGCGTGCGAGGTGTTCGAGCTGGCCGGGTTTCCCACGCAGCGCACCGATCCGGGGATCGACCCCGAGGAAGGCTTCCAGTACTCGCTCGGTCATGGCGTCGGGCTCGCCGTGCACGAGGATCCGGCACTCGGCCAGGCCGGGCATGACCCACTGGTGGTCGGGGACGTGATCGCGATCGAGCCCGGGCTGTGGCAGCGTGAGGTCGGCGAGGTGCGGTTCGAGGACCTGCTGCTCGTGACCGAGGACGGCTGCGAGACGCTCACGAGCTATCCGTACGAGCTCACTCCCTGACCGGCTGCGACCGCGGCAGGGCGGAGAGGCGGGCGCTCAGCTCGGCGAGGTAGCCTCGGCGGGTGTCCTGATCGACCGAGTCGGCTGCGTAGGCGATGAAGGGGTCGATCACCTGCATCCCGGTGTAGGCGAGGGTGCCGTGCAACAGCGGGTGCAGGACGTGCGTGAGTTCACCCACGTACTCATCGCTGAACGAGCTCGGCTCGTACGAGGAGGTCATCACCAGCATCCCCCGCTTGTTCCCGAGGAACCCCGACCACGCCGGCATCTCCGGGTAGCGGTAGGCGACGCCGTTTGCGAACACGCGGTCGATCCAGCCCTTGAGCATGGCGGGCACCGAGAACCACCACATCGGCGAGACCAGCACCAGCAGGTCGGCCGCCTGGAACAGCTCCACGTGGCGAGCGAGCTCCGGCGCGAACGTGCCGCCGGCCGCTGCGTGCGCCTGCTCGTCCATGGGCTGCAGCCGCTCGGCGATCAGCCGCTCCGAGAAGTCGGCCTCCGACAGCACCGGGTCGAACCCCTCCCGGTAGAGGTCGAGCAGCTCCACGCTCCAGCCGGCGGCCAGCAACGCGTCGGCCGCGGTGTGGGCAAGCGCTGCTGCGAAGGACGAGGGCTCGGGATGTGCGAGCACCACGAGGGCCGCAGCGCTCTGGGGACTGGACACGGCGGCAGCCTATCCGGGAGGCGTCAGGCGATGGTGCCGACGGTCGTCGGCTCGGCACCGGGATCCACCGGTGCGGGCGGCGCGATCGCCGCGGCTGAAAGGCGGGACGCCGTCCGCGCTCGCAGGCGGTCGGCGGCCACCAGTCCCGCGATGCCGGCCGCCACGCACAGCGGCGGGATCGCAGGCAGCGCGTAGCGGTAGTCGAACATCGTCGTCGCCGCAGCCGTCATCGGCAGCAGCAGTGCCGCGAAGCCGAACAGCATCGCCTCGCCACGCAGCCTCCGCGCCTGCGGGCGGCGGCCGACGGCCGCAGCCGCCACGCTTGCCAGCAGGATCGCCGCCATCGCCGTGCCGGGCAGGAAGATCACCCGCTGGTAGTCGCGCAGCGGCCCCACGAGCGACCGGTCGAGCGCCAGCGTGCCTCCGTGCCGTGCGATCGACCGCTCCGTCGCGGCCAGGTGCGGCCCGTCCAGGGTGGTCGGGAACCGCCAGTGCGTGAACGGCGTGTCGAAGGTGTTCGTCCAGTGCCCGAGGGACGCGTAGTGCGCCAGATCGCCCAGGATCGTCGAGGCATAGGCGCCCGGCTCGTGCTCGATCGCTGCCAGCGAGAATGAGCGCAGCTCGCTGTCCAGGCCGAACGGATGGCGGTGATACGCGGCGCCGCTCCACTCGTGCCACACGTAGTAGTTCGGGTTGTGCCGCTGCGACGGCGGACCGTGGAAGCAGAGCCCGCGCTGAGCCGCCGGCACGTTCCAGTTCGAGCAGTTCGCGAACGTCGAGACGCGGCCGTAGAGGAAGTAACCGTCGTGCTTGGTCACGGAGAACTGGCCCCAGGTCGCGTCGAACGCGGCGGCGTAGCCGAGGATCGGCACCGCGAATCCCACCGTCAGCAGCACGACGCGCAGCGCCCCGACCCAGCGCACCACGACGTAGAGCAACGCCGGCAGCAGCAGCACTATGCCCACCGTTCTCGTCAGGGCGGCAGCGCCCAGCAGGGCACCCGCCGCGGCACAGGCTGCCGGCGAGGGCCGGCTCCGCCACACGAGCAGCGCCAGCCCGGCCATCACCAGCACCATGAACAGGCTCTCGGCGACGATGTACTGCGCGATGTCGATCAGGTAGCCGTCGAACAGGATCGGCGCGGCGGCCGCCGACGCCAGCACCGGGCCGGCGCCGAACCGGCGGAGCAGCGCGTAGCAGATGCCTGCCGTGACGATTCCGAGCAGCTGCTGGACCGCGGTCACCACCGCGATGTCGTGGCCGAGCAACAGCACGTGCAGGAACAGCGGGTACCCGATCGGGCGGATCGGGTTCGGCTTCAGGCCGACCGAGTTCCCCAGGTACGTGAACGAGTCCCCGAAGAAGAAGAACCCCGGCTGGTAGGCCACCCAGACCAGCGCGCGGATCAGGGCCGAGAGCACGGCCAGCGACGCGAACAGGCGGTGGCGGCGCAGCAGCGAGAGGCCGGCACTGCACCCGCGCCTCGCCTGCTCCAGCACCCTCACGAGCGGCTCGTCCCCGTGTCGGTGTGGTGGGCGCGCACGCTCACGTGGTGGCTGTGCTGCTCCGCCCGCGGCCCGTAGGCGGAGGTGCCCGCCACGGCCAGCGCCACCGTGACGGCCGCGGCGGCGACCACCAGGCGGCGGTCGATCGCCCGCCGCATCCATCCGGAGCCGTCGCCGCGGATCGCGATCAGGCGCCACACCAGCAGCGAGACCGTGGCCTGGAGGGCCAGCGCCGCCGCCGTCAGGAGCACCGCACCCGCGGCGACGTCACGCACCGACGCTCCCGGCAGCAGCACCAGCACGATGCCGAGCGCCGCCAGCACCGCCACGGGCGCGGCCAGGGCGGTCCCCGAAGCCCAGGCGAGGATGTACCGCACGTGGCGGAGGCCGTCCCGCACCGAGTGCAGCTTCGAGTGGCTCCCGCTCGGCCGCGCCCGGTACGTGATCGGCGTCTCCTCGATCCGCAACCCCGCCCGCTTCGCGTTGATCACCATCTCGGAGGCGAACTCCATCCCCGGCGTGCGCAGGTCGAGGCGGGGAAGCGCCGAGCGGGCGACCATCCGCAGCCCGCAGTGCGCATCCGACACGCCCGTTCGGAACAGCGCGTTCAGCAGCCCCGTGAGCACCGGGTTGCCGATCCAGCGGTGGTGCCACGGCATCGCCCCGGGCATGATCGTGCCGCGCAGCCGCGAGCCCATCACCAGGTCGGCTCCGCCGCGGCAGCGCTGCAGGAATGCGGGAAGCGCGGTGAAGTCGTAGGTGCCGTCGCCGTCGCCCATCAGGATGTAGCGGCCCCGTGCCGCATGCAGCCCGGCCAGGTAGGCGCTGCCGTAGCCGCGGCGTGCCTCGTGGACGACCCGCGCGCCGGCCGCCGTGGCGAGCTCCGCCGAGCCGTCGGTCGACCCGTTGTCGACGACCACCACCTCACCGTCCGCGCCGGCCAGCGTGATGCCGCTCCACGCCGCCGCGACTGCGGCCGCGATCGTCTGCCGCTCGTCGAGGCAGGGGATCACCACCGATACCTCGAGCGACGGCTCCGGCACGGGCGTGGCACGCCCAGGGGGCGACGCCAGCAGGGAGCGCACGCCCAAGCGCCCGACGCCGGCCACGCCGAGCGGCAGCAGTGGCAGGACCGAGACGGCGTGGTAGGCGAGCGCGAACGCGAGCGCGGCGGCCGACGCCACCCCGAAGGTGGAGAGCGCCTGGCGAGCGGCGGCCTCGAACACCCCGATGCTCGCGGCGGAGGACGGGATCGCCTGGGCGTAGGTCGTGGCGACCAGCGCCATCGCGCCGCTGGGCCAGGCCAGGCCGTGGACGACGGCGCGCTCCACCATCAGGGTTGAGGCCAGCAGCACCGCCCAGGCCGCGAACGACCAGGCCAGCACCGTGCCAGCGGCCCGCGCCGAGCGCAGCGGCTCCAGCGCCGCGGCGGCCGTGCGAAGCGTCTGCCGGCGCCGCTCCAGCGGCGGCACCTTCGCCACCAGGCGGCTGGCCAGCCGCTGCAGGGCAGCGCTCCTGGCCAGGCCGACGCACGCGACCGAAACCGCCACCGTGAGCAGGCTCAGCGCGACCAGCCAGGTGCGCGCCCAGCTGGCCGGGATCATCGGCGCGACCGCGAGCGTCAGCACGGCGATCGTGAAGAGATCGAACAGCCGCTCGAGCAGGATCGTGACGAGGCCCTGTCCGGTCGGCGTGCCTGTGTCCTTCGACAGCGCCATCACGCGGATCAGCTCCCCGGCGCGGAAGGGCAGCAGCGCGTTGGCGAGATAGCCGATGTTGATCGCCCAGAAGCAGGCCCCCGGCGCGGGGCGCCTGCGCGCCGGGAACATCACCGACCAGCGCACCGCGCGAAACGCCACCGCCAGCAGCAGCAGGGCGGTCGCGGGCACCAGCCACCGCCAGCGCGTGTGCGACAGGGCCGTGGTCACCTGATCGAGCCTGACGTTGCGCACGGCGAGCCAGGCGAACACCGTCGAAACGACGATGCCCGTTGCGGCCTGAGCGGCACGCCCGGTGATCCGGGTGTCGCTCACGGCCACCGTGCCGTGCAGTCATGGCTGACCACGGGAGCAACGCTAGCCACGCCCGATTGAGGCCATGTTGACGCAATTGTGAGCCAGGCACGTTGCCTGCGGCGGCCGCGGACGTCATGGTGTGCCAGCCTTCAGGCACGGTGCCGAGCACGAGGCGCCGCGGTCCCTGGCCCTGATGACGCTGTCCCGACGCTGCCCGCCACGTACGGCCCTGCTCGCGATCGCCGCGCTGCTCGCGATGCTGCTGATCGACCCGCCCGCGATCGCCGACAGCGCGGGCGCGGCCGCGGCATCGCCCGTCGGCGGTGCGCCGTTCGAGGGGTTCGGCGTGAGCGGAGCCTGGTGGGCGCGCGACACCGGGCGCCTGCCGGATCGCGTCCGGGCCCGGATCGCGCGGCTGCTGTTCGCACGCTCCGGCCTGCACCTGTCGCAGTACCGGTACAACATCGGTGGTGGCGGCGCGATCGCCACCGCCGCCCGGTTTGCGCCGGGGTATCTGCGCCGCAGCGGCGCGTATGACTGGGCCGCCGACCCGGCCGGGCGCGACATGCTGCGCCGGGCGGCGGCGCTGGGCGTGGGGCACCTCGTCGCCTTCGCCAACGCCGCTCCGCCGGCGTTCACGACGAACGGCCGCGGCTGCGGCGGCAGCCTCCGCTCGGATCGCGTGGCGCAGTACGCCGCGTACCTGGCCCGCGTCGTCTCGCACCTGTCCGCGAACGGGACGCCGATCGCCCTGGTGTCCCCGATGAACGAGCCGGACAGCTCCTTCTCGAGCTGCAACCAGGAGGGGATGTCGGTGCCGGTGTCCCTGCGTGCGCGCCTGATCGAGGCCGTGCAGGCGGCGCTGGCCCGGCGCGGCAACGCCGCCGGCGTGCTCGCCGACGAGTCGGGCGGCGCCGGCGCGCTGTTGCACGAGGCGCCGGGGTGGCTGGCCGGAGCGGGCGGGAGCGCGCAGCCGGCCGCGC
>DASUHV010000006.1:0-6182 GCA_036273355.1 Gaiellales bacterium | reverse complement strand
CTGAGCGTGCCGCTGGTGGCCGCCCTGGTGGCCGTGCAGACGCTCGACGGCGGCGGCAAGCTGGTGCTCGATGCGCGGGTGCCGGCGCTGGCCGTTGCGGCGGTGCTGGTCTGGCGGAAGGCGCCGTTTCCGGTCGTGCTGATCGCAGCCGCCGCCACGGCGGCGCTGCTGAGGCTGTGAGATCGTTCCGGCCGTGGACGTCGACGTGGTCACCGAGATCGAGATCGACCGGCCACGCGAGCGGGTGGCGGAGTACGCGGCCGACCCGGACAACGCGGTCGAGTGGTACGCGAACATCGACGCGGTCGAGTGGCGCTCATCGCCACCGGCCGAGATCGGCTCGGACATCGCGTTCACCGCACGCTTCCTGGGCCGGAGCCTGACCTACACGTATCGCATCACCGAGCTGGTGGCCGGCGAGCGGCTGGTGATGTCAGCCGCCGAGGGGCCGTTCCCGATGGAGACGACGTACTCCTGGCGCGACACGCCGGACGGCGGCACCCGGATGACGCTGCGAAACCGCGGCCGCCCCCGGGGCTTCGTCGGGATGGCGTCGCCGCTGATGGCGGGCTCGATGCGCCGGGCCAACGTCAAGGATCTGCAGCAGCTGAAGGCGATCCTGGAAGCCGAAGCACGCTAACCCCAGAGCAGCGCAGACAGCTGATCGGCCATCGGCTGGTCGCGCGCCGCCACCACGTGTGCGCGCGTGGACAGGTCGAGCGGCATCGCCGCCGGCCCGCGGGTGTCGATGTGGGCGCCGGCCTCGCGCACGATCAGCGCGGCGGCGGCGATGTCGACCGACCGCGACGGCTTCAGCGAGGCCACGCCGTCCAGCCGTCCGTCGGCTAGCTGGCAGAGCGCCAGCGCCAGCGCGCCCAGCACGCGGATGCGGCCGACGTGGCCGTCGAGCCGGGCGGACGCGTCCGCGATCAGCGCGGCGTTCGTGGCCTCGAAGTCCACGATGCCGAGCCGCTCCTTGGGTCGCACGCCGCCCAGCGGCCGGCCGTTCACGGTTGCGCCCTCCCCCGCCGTCGCCACCCACTCCTCCCCGCTGCCGAGGTCGAGCACGTAGCCGAAGCGCACGTCGTCGACGGTCGGCCCGTCCGCGAACGCGATCGAGATGCAGTAGAAGGGCAGGCAGCGCTTGGCGTTGAGCGAGCCGTCGATCGGATCGACGACGACCACCCAGGGGCTCTCGTCGTCGCCGAATCGCCGCTCGCCCAGCTCCTCGGACACGAGCCGGAAGGAGATGCCGCGGCCGGCCAGCTGCTCGAGCCGCGTCACCGCCAGTCGCTCGGCGCCGTCGTCGATCGCCGTCGTGTCGTCGCCGCCCTTGCCCTGGCCGATCACCGGCTCGCGGTCATCCCGCGTCGGCAGCTGCAGCAGCAGCCCGCGCACGTCGGCGGCAACGGTCTGGCAGAACTCGAGCCAGCCGCGGTCGGTCACTCGGCGGCGAGCGGATTCAGCAGGAAGCCGGTCGCGAGCTTGGGGAAGAAGTAGGTCGACTTCTGCGGCATCACGCGCCCCGCCGCCGCCACCGCCTGCACCTGCTCGACGGTGGGCGCGCGCAGCAGGAAGGCGCTGCCGGCCTCGCCCGAATCGACCAGGGCGGTGGCCGTCTCCAGGCCGCGCACGTACCGCACCTGGTCGGTGGTCAGGAACTGGTCGCCGTCAAGGCCCAGCAGCGGCGCCAGCACCAGCGCCTCGAGCACGGCGGCGTCGATGGCACGCAGCGCCTTGGGGGCGCCCGGCATCGCCATCATCACCGTGCTCGTGTCCTTCACCTGGGCGATCAGCGCGGGCTGGTCGCTGCCACGCCAGAGCGCAAAGGCGACCGTGGCCGGATCGATCGCGTTCAGCTGCGACTCCACCTGGGCGGGCGACGTGCCGGCCGGCAGCTCGCGCACGGCGAAGGCGGCCAGGAAGCGCGGGTCGACCTCGCGCCGCGCCATCACCACACGGTGGGTGGGATAGATGGCGAGGCCCTCGCCGTGCAGGTTGGCGAGGTACATCAGCACGAAGTCGTAGGGCTGGTCGCCGGCCGGGTCGCCGTGTCGCTCGCGCTGCTCGTCCCGGTAGGCCAGCGCCGTCTCGTAGCGGTGATGGCCGTCGGCGATCAGGATCTCGCGGTCGCCCAGCGCTGCCTGCGTGGCCGCGACCGCCTCCGGCCCCTCGACGCGCCAGAAGCGGTGCTGGGTGTCGTCGCCGTCGGTGGCCTGCATGTCGGGCGAGCGATCGGCGGCGGGCGCCAGCGCCGCGCGCGGCCGGCCGTCCGGGTCGTCGTAGAGCGCGAAGATCGGCGAGGTGTTGGTGCGGGTGGCGCGGAGCAGGTCGAGCCGTCCCTGCCGGGCGTGCGCGTGCGTGCGCTCGTGAGGCCGCACACGGCCCTCCTCGTACGGGGACAGCCGCACCGCCGAGAAGAACCCCGCGCGGCTGCGGTCGACGCCGTCAGGCCCGGTGAACCGCTGCTCGTGCCACCACAGCGCCGGCTCGGCATCGCGGATTAGCGCGCCGTCACGCCGCCACTCGTGCAGCAGCTGCGCGGCTGTCTGGGCCGTGTCGGGCAGCTCCAGCCGCACGACGTTGTGGTCGTTGCGGCGAAGCAGCGCCTCGCGGTCGGCCGGCGAGATCACGTCGTAGGGCGGCGCCACGACCTCGTCCAGCGGGTAGCGACCGGCGTCGTAGCGCAGCGCTCGCAGCGGCTCCAGCGCGGTGCCTGTGGCGGTGTCGGTCATCGGTGCCGGTCAGTCTAGTCGCGCCCGGCCGGTGGAATAGACTCACCCGGCGATGGCCGAAGGCACCTACGTATCCGAGCTCGAGGAAGGTGCGCTGGTCGAGGCCACGTTCGCCGTGCAGCGCAAGCGCCGGCGACGCACCCGCAACGGTGACCCGTTCCTGTCGCTGGAGCTGGCCGACCGCACCGGCCGCGTTCCGGCCGTGGTCTGGAACGACGTCAACGTGCTGGGCGCGCGGTTCGACGAGGGCGACACGGTACGCGTGCTGGGTCGCGTGGAGAGCTACGACGGCCGGCCGCAGATCGCGATCCGCGACGTCGAGCGGCTCGAGCAGGGAGACGCGCTCGAGCTGGTGCCGGGTGCGCGCCGCGACGCCGAGACGCTGGACGGCATGGTCGAATTCCTGGCCGCGGAGATCCACGATCCCGGCCTGTCCGCGCTGGTGGCGCGATTCCTGGAGAACGGGCGCTTCCGTGAGCGGTTCCGCACCGCGCCGGCCTCGGAGCAGCACCACTCCTACGCGGGCGGCCTGCTCGAGCACACGGTGGCGGTGGCCGCGCTGTGCCGGGAGGCCGGCCAGATGCACCCGCGCCTGAACGGCGACCTGCTCCTGGCCGCGGCGCTGTTGCACGACGTCGGGCGCACGGAGACGTTCCGCCAGGGGGTCACGATCGCGGTCAGCGACGAGGGCCGGCTGATCGGCCACGTGCTGGCCGGCGTGCGCATGATCGACGGCGTCGCGCGCGAGGTCGGGCTGGACGAGTCGGTGCTGCAGCCGCTGCTGGGAGCGGTCGCCGGCCACCACGGCCCGCTCGAGGGCCGGCGGCTGGAGACGCCGGAGGCCGTCTGCCTATACCAGGCGAACCAGCTGGACGCGCGCGTCGCCGAGTCGCTGTAGCGCGGCTAGGATCGCCGCGATGCTGGAGTACTACGACCGCCGGGCGCCCGAGTACGACCAGTGGTACACGGGCACCGGCCTGTTCGCCGAGCGCGACCGCCCCGGCTGGCACGAGGAGCTGCGCGACCTGTGCGCGGCGGTGGCCGCGATGCCGGCCGCCTCGACGCTGGACGTCGCCTGCGGCACCGGGTTCCTGACGCGACACCTGCGGGGTGCCGTGACCGGGCTGGACCAGAGCGCCCAGATGCTCGAGATCGCACGCGAGCGGATCCCGGGCGGGCGCGTCGTCCAGGGAGACGCGGTGCCGCTGCCGTTCCAGGACGGCAGCTTCGACAGGGTCTTCACCGGCCACTTCTACGGGCACCTGCGCGCCGGTGAGCGCGAGCGGTTCGTGGCCGAGGCACTGCGGGTGGCGGGGCAGCTGGTCGTGGTCGACTCCCACGTGCGGCCGGATCACGACGCCGAGGAAGAGCAGGCGCGAACGCTCAACGACGGGTCCGTGCACAGGGTCTACAAGCGCTACTTCACCGGCGCCGGGCTGGTGGCGGAGCTTGCCGGCGGCGAGGTGCTGCACGACGGCGACTGGTTCGTGATGGTGCGGGTCAGCGGGCTGCCATCCGCTCCAGCAGCCTGATCGCCTCGGCGCTGGTAAGGCCCTGCTGCCGCACCAGCGACAGCCACGTCTCGAATGCGAGGGCGTGGCCGAGCGCGGCGCGGGCTCGCCGCCGGGCGGGGCCGCGCTCGGGGCGGCCGCCGAGCAGCACGTCGGCGGCGGCGTCCAGGTAGCTCGGCAGCCGGAACTGCGTCTGCACCGCCGGCACGAGCGGCAGGTCGCGGATCAGCAGCTCCAGCATCTGGTGGGTGCGCGCGTACCAGGCGTAGAGCTCGGACAGCGCGACGGCCAGCCGGGCGTCCGGGTCGCGGATGGCCGCCCAGGCGGCCAGGTCGGGAGGCTCGTTCTGCGCCCTCCAGTGCGCCGAGCAGGCGGCGAACAGTGCCTCCTCGTCCGGGAAGTGACGGTAGACGGTTGCGCGCTGGACGTCCGCGCGCTGGGCGATGGCGCTGATGGTGGTGCGGGCCGGGCCGAGGGATCCGTGCAGCTCGACGGCGGCCTCGGTAATCCGCTCACGCGTCTGCTGCTCGAGCTCGGCTCGCCGGGTCTTGGTGTAGGGGCGTGGGGTGGTCATTGGCGTGTCGATGTGGTATGTTCGTTGAACACTACTGTTCACTGAAAGGATACACCATGAGCCAGACTACCGACACGATCCGCCGCTTCGACGCATCCCAGGGCCCCCGCAAGGTGGGCCCGGCCGACGGCCTCTACGCCGAGCTGGGCGGCTGCGGTGCCCGCTTCATGATCTGGGGCGAGGAGTCGGGCGGCGGCTTCTCGCTGGTCGAGCACCCGATCCCGCCCCGCTCGCTGTGCGCCCCGCTGCACCGGCACGACGGCGTCGATGAGTGGAGCTACGTGCTGGAGGGCCGGATGGGCGCGCTGCTGGGCGACGACGTGATCTACGCCGAGGCCGGCGACCTCGCGTTCAAGCCCCGCGACCAGTGGCACACGTTCTGGAACGCCGGCGACACGCCCTGCCGGATCCTGGAGATCATCTCGCCGGCAGGGTTCGAGCACTTCTTCCGCGAGCTCTCCGAGCGCCTGGAGCGAGGCGAGAGCGACATGTCGGATCTCTCCCCGAAGTACGGCATCGAGTTCGACATGGGCAGCGTGCAGAGGATCTGCGAGCAGCACGGACTGACGCATCCGCTGCTGCGGCAGGAGTAAGCACGGACCGCCGCGCTCAACGCATCCGGTTCGGCGCAATCTGCGGGGTCAGCTACGTGGTTGCGGTCGCAATCCTTCGCTGGCGCAGTTGAGCTAGCATCGAGGCATGGCGGTCAAGCTGCACAGGTGTTCGGCCATGTTCGTGAAGGGCCCGCATCCCTGCTGGGCTGCCCAGCACGCGCTGGACGAGGCCGGCATCGAGTACGAGCTGGTCAAGCACTCGCCGGTGCGCTTTCTACGAAGCGACGTCAAGCAGCTGGCCGGCGTGCAGAAGCTGCCGCTGGTCGAGTTCGAGGACGGCACCTTCCTGCGCGACTCGAAGGTGATCGCCCAGCAGGCGAAGGCCGGCACGCTGCACGGGCCGGGCGAGTCCGCACCGCTCAGCTGACGTTTTCGTCACTCCCGCGTCGCAGGTCGTGACTCGGGTCGGGCTCAGAGCCCGCCTCGGCCCTCGACAGACCTTCGTGACAGCACCGCAGCATGCCGTGACCTGCGCGTATCACCGGTCTGGCTTGAACGCTGGGTCGCGCCCCGGATCGGGGTTTGACTACCACTCGGCGGCCGTTGGCGGTCCGCCCCGGAGTCGTTGCATGTCGTTGCGGAACCGGCGCGAAGCGCGCTCGATCGGGCGAGTGGCGGATCGTTGCGTTGCCGTGACAGGTCGGCCGGAAGCTCAGACGTTGAAGCGCACGTTGAGGACGTCGCCGTCCTTGACCACGTTGTCGCGGCCCTCCACGCGCACCCAGCCGCGGCGCTTGGCCTCGGTCTC
>DASUHV010000005.1:0-23242 GCA_036273355.1 Gaiellales bacterium | reverse complement strand
GGCTGTAGCGCACGCGGCGCCGGGGCCGCTCGACGACGGCGATCAGCGCCTCCACCGCGGCGGGCATGAACTGCGATCCGGAGCAGCGCCGCAGCTCCTCGACCGCGCCCTCGACCGACATCGCCTTGCGGTAGACCCGATCCTCGGTCATCGCGTGGTACGCGTCGCAGACGGCGATCACGTAGGCCCCGCGCGGCACCTCGTTGCCCTGCAGCCCGTCCGGGTAGCCGCGGCCGTCCCAGCGCTCGTGCGACGAGCGAACCAGGGCGACGACCTCCTCCATGCCGGGGATGCCGGAGATGATGTCGGCGCCGATCACCGTGTGGCGCTTCATCACCGTGAACTCGTCGTCGGTCAACGGCCCCGGCTTGTTCAGGATCGACTCGGGGATCCCGATCTTGCCGACGTCGTGCAGCAGCGCGCCCATGCGCGTCGCCCGCAGCTCCCGCCCCGACAGGCCCAGCTCCTCGCCCACCGCCACCGCGAACTCCGCGATCGCCTGCGCGTGGTTGCCGGTGTAGGCGTCCTTCGCCTCCAGCGCCGCCGCCAGCGCACCGACCGTGGCCAGGTGCTGCTCGTCCAGCCGCTCGGCCAGCGTGGCCGTGCCCAGCACGATGCCGGCGTGATCCGACAGCAGCCGGCAGAACTCGATGTCGTCGGGCGTGAACGTCCGGGCCCGCGAGTCGAACAGCTCGATCAGCCCGACCGGCTTTCCGTTCATCACGAGCGGCGTCATCATGCTGGCCTTGAATCCCATCTCGGCCAGGAACGCCAGCTCGGCCGGATCGCCGCCGCTCTCGACCGACGTGGTCGACGACTTCAGCGACGTCAGCACCTCGAAGGTGGCGGGGTACTCCGACAGCGAGTAGTCCTCCGCGACCAGGTTCAGCGTGGCCGGCGGGATCACGTGCGCGGCCCAGTCGGTGACCGCCTGCGTCTCCGGGTCATACGACGAGATCAGGCAGGCCGACGCGTCGAACAGCAGCGTCAGCTCGCGCGCGAACATCGACATCGCCTCAGGGATGTCGGCAGCAGATGAGAGCGCACGGGTCGACTCGATCACGGCGATGAGATCGTCGAACCGGCGCGAGCTGTCGGAGCGCGGGCGCATTCTTCTGGAGATATCGACTTCGGGGGGTGTACGGCATACCCCCGATCGGGTGACTACCTGGCGCGGCCGTGCGGTTTGCGACGCCTTCTGCGCGGCGCTGGGCCCGCTGTCCGCGCCGCCGGCTCGGGCCCGTCTGCGGCGACCGCCGCTCCCACCGCCACCGGCTCCGGCGCCAGCTTCGCGGCCGCCACCCGCGCGTCGCTGCGCCGTCCCTTGAACTGGTCCTCACGCTCGAGCAGGATCGCCAGCAGCGGCGAGGCGATGAAGATCGACGAGTAGGCGCCGGATGCGATGCCGACCATCAGCGCGAAAGCGAAGTCGGTCAGCGACCCGGTGCCGAAGATGAACAGCAGCGTGACCGGGATCAGCGTCACCGCGGACGTGTTCAGCGACCGTGTGATCGTCTCGGCCAGCGACTCGTTGACGACCTGGCTGGCCGTCATCCGCCGCAGGATCGGGATGTTCTCACGCACCCTGTCGAAGACGATCACCGTGTCGTAGAGCGAGTAGCCCAGCACCGTCAGCACCGCCGCCACCGTGTCGGCCGTGACCTCGCGCTGCGACAGCGAGTAGATGCCGAGCGTGATCAGGATGTCGTGCCCGAGCGCCACCATCATCGGCACCGAGTAGCGCCACTCGAACCGGAAGGACACGTACAGGAAGATGATCAGCAGCGAGAACCCGATCGCCAGGTAAGCCTGGTCGAGCACTGACTGGCCGAACGAGGAGCTCACGTTCTTGCTGTCGATCGAGTTGGGGGCGATGTGGTACGTCGACTGAATCGACCGCAGCAGCGCGTTCTGCTGCGGGCCCGGCAGCGCGTGCGACTTGACCTGGAACTGCGTGTAGTCGCCGTTCTGGGAATTGCCGACACCCTGCACCACCGGATCCGAGATGCCGGCCTGGGTGAACGTGTTCGTGACCGCGCTGGTGCTGGTCGCTGTCGGCACGGTGAAGTTGAACTGGCTGCCGCCGGTGAAGTCGATGCCCCTGTTCAGCCCCTGCACGCCCAGGCTGATCGCGCACACCACCAGGAACACCCCGGAGATCGCGAACCAGACCTTGGTGCGGCCGATGAAGTCGTACTTCTTCCAGCGGTCACCGGAGCCGACCTGGCCCAGCACACGGGGGCTGGACATGAACGAGAAGCCGGCCAGCAGGCTCAGCATCGCCCGGGTCGCGACCACCGCCGTGAAGATCGACACAAGCACGCCCAGGGCGAGCATCACGGCGAAGCCCTTGACGCTCGACGTAGCCACCAGGATCAGCACCGCGGCCGTGATCAGCGTCACCACGTTGGCGTCGATGATCGTATGGAAGCCACGCCGGTAGCCGGTGGCGATCGAGGTGCGAATGCTCTTCCCGGACCGCACCTCTTCCTTGATGCGTTCGAAGATGACGATGTTTGCATCGGCGGCAACACCGATTGTGAGGATCGTGCCGGCGATGCCGGGCAGGGTCATCGTGATCGGCCACAGCAGCACGATCCCCGCCAGCAGCACGCCGTAGATGATCAGCGCGATGTCGGCGATCACGCCCAGGAAGCCGTACAGGACGATCAGGAAGATCATCACGAACAGCAGGCCGGCCGCGCCCGCGATCAGGCCGTTGCGCAGCGAGTCCTTGCCGAGCGTGGCCGAGACGTTGTTGAAGGAGGTGGCCGTGAACTTGATCGGCAGCGAGCCGGACTGCACCTCCAGCGCGATCCGGTCGGCGTCGCTCTTGGTCAGGCCGCTGATCACGCTGCTGCCGCTGAAGGTGGCATTGATGCCGTTCGGGTTCTCGTCGGGATCGACCACCGGCGTTGCCACCAGCTGGCCGTCCACCACGATCGCGTTGGGCAGGCCGTTGGGCGGGCTGATCTTGCCGTCGGCCATGCCCGCGGCCCGCGCCTGCTGTGCCAGTGACCGCGAGATGTTCGTGAACTCGGCGCCGCCGCCGTTCTTGTAGTTCAGGGTCACGATCGGCTGGCCGGTGTTGGGATCGGTGTCCGACGAGGCCGACACCTGGTCGCCCGTGATCACGTTCGGATTGCCCTGCTCGTTCTGGTTCAGGTTGAACAGGTAGTAGAAGGCGCCGGTGGTCGCCGTGGCACCCGGGCAGCCGGTCGACGCGTCGCACGACACCACCTCGGTGCCCTTGGGAATTCCGAGGAACTGCGCCCCGGGCGGCTTCACCGGATTCTGCGGCTTGTAGTCCTCGAGCACCTGGCTCTGCTGCGGCTCGACCTTGCCCAGCTGCTTGTGGTTCGCGTCGAACAGCGCCCACGAGCCGACGCCGTCGGACTTGGCCTGGGCCTTGACCGCTGGCTTGGTCAGCAGGCTGTACAGCGAGTCGGCCGGCAGGGCGGTGTAGGGCTGGGTGCCCTTGGACACGTTGTTCAGGTACTTGAACATGTCGAAGCTCTGCAGCTGGCCGCTGGACACGAGCAGCGAGGCAACCGCCGCCGGGTCGCGCACGCCGGGGATGGCGATCGTGATCTGGTCGGGGTTCGTCGAGCTGCGGATCTCCGGGTTGAGCGTGCCGTTCGGATCGATGCGCTTGCTCAGGATCGTGACCGAGGTGTTCAGATCCTGCTGGCTGACGGTCTGGCCGGGCAAGGGGCGCGCGTCGAGCACGACCTCGAGGCCGCCGCGCAGGTCGAGGCCGAGACGGAAGCTCCGCTGTGTCATGAGAACGCCGCAGCCGATCATCAGCGCCACGACGACGCCCAGGATCAGCCAGTTCCTACGCTTCTCGGACACGCGCCCAGTTTAGTTGATGGCCCCGGCCGCCTCCGCCGCCAGCTCCTCCCGGAAGCGTGCGAAGCGGCCCTCCACGATCGCGCGGCGGGCGCCGGCCACCAGCTCGATCACCTGGTGCAGGTTGTGCACGGTCAGCAGCCGCAGGCCGGTGATCTCGTCCTGCGTGATCAGGTGGCGGATGTAGGCGCGGGAGAAGTCGCGACAGGCAGGGCACGCGCATCCCTCGACCAGCGGCGAGCCGTCGCGGGCGAACCGCGCATTGCGCAGATTCAGCTTCCCGCTTGGAACCAGCGCACTTCCGGTGCGCCCGAGCCGGGTCGGAAGCACGCAGTCGAACATGTCCACCCCGCGCTCGATCACACCGAGCAGCCCGTCCGGATCGCCGATGCCCATGAAGTAGCGCGGCCGGTCCGCCGGCAGCATCCCGGCGGTCGCCGCGACGGTGTCCAGCATCAGCCCGCGCTCCTCTCCCACCGACAGCCCGCCGATCGCGTAGCCGTCAAATCCGATCCCAACGATGTCCGACGCGCTGCGCTCCCGCATCGCCAGGTCGGTGGCCCCCTGCACGATCCCGAACACCAGCTGTCCGGGCCCGCGCTCCGCCGCACGGCTGCGCTGCGCCCACAGCGCCGTGCGCCTGACCGCCTCAGCGAGCTGCTCCGGCGTCACGTCGGCGCGCGTGCACTCGTCGAACGCCATCGCGATGTCGGAACCCAGCTGCCGCTGCACCTCCATCGCCAGCTCCGGCGTGAAGCGCGCCCGCGACCCGTCGTAGACCGACTGGAACGTGACCCCCTCGTCGTCGACGCGGTCGGCCGTGTGCCGCAGCGAGAACACCTGAAACCCGCCCGAGTCGGTCAGGATCGGGCCGTCCCAGGCCATGAACCGGTGCAGGCCGCCCAGGTCGGCGATCACGTCGGCGCCAGGCCGGAAGTGCAGGTGGTACGTGTTTCCGAGCACGATCTGCGCCCCCAGGTCGCGCAGCTCGGAGGGCAGCAGCGCCTTCACGCTGGCCTTGGTGCCGACGGGCATGAAGACGGGCGTCTCCACCACGCCGTGCGCCGTCTCCAGAATCCCCGCGCGGGCGCCGCCGTCGCGAGCCACCAGCTCGAAGTCGCCGATGCTCACAGGATCAGGCTCGCGTCGCCGAAGCTGTAGAAGCGGTAGCGCTCGGACACGGCGGTACGGTACAGGTCGCGCGTCTGCTCGACTCCAGCGAACGCCATCACCAGCGCCAGCAGGGTCGACCGTGGCAGGTGGAAGTTCGTGATCATCGCCCCGGTGGCGCGGAACCGGTGGCCGGGCGTGATCAGCAGCCGGGTGCGCCCCTCGAGGGCGGCCCCGGGCTCGCCGAACACCGTCTCCAGCACGCGCACGGTGGTGGTACCCACGGCCACGATCCGGCGTCCCTCCGATCGGGCCCGCTCCACGGCGGCGGCGGTCGGCTCCGGCACCCGGTAGCGCTCGGAGTGGATCGGATGGTCCTCCACCACCTCTTCCGCCAGCGGCCGGAAGGTGTCCAGGCCGACGTCCAGCGTCACCGACGCGACCTCGTGGTCGCGGCGGATCTCGTCCCACATGCGCTCGCTGAAGTGCAGGCCCGCGGTGGGCGCGGCCGCCGAGCCGGGGTGCCGCGCGTACACGGTCTGGTAGTCGGCCGGGTCGCTCAGCGGCTCCGTGATGTAGGGCGGAAGCGGCATCTCGCCCGACGCAGCCAGCGCCTGCTCGAGCGTGCCGGGCGCCGACACACGCACCCGCACGCGCCCCTCCCCCAGCCGTTCGGCGATCGTGACGCGCATGTCGCCCGCCTCCAGCACCTCCCCCTCCCGCAGCCGCCGGTAGGGCCGCACCAGCGCCTCCCAGCTGCCGTCGCGGGCCGGCTCGAGCAGCAGCACCTCGGCCGCACCGCCCGTGGCCCGCCGCGCGCGGACGCGCACCGGCAGCACCCGCGTGTCGTTCACCACCAGCAGGTCGCCGGGCGACAGCTCCTGGGAGAGGTCCCGGAACAGCCGGTGGCGGATCACGCCGCCGGCGCGGTCGTAGACGAGCAGTCGCGCGCTGTCACGCGGCTCGGCCGCGTGCTGCGCGATCAGCTCAGGAGGCAGCTCGTAGGCGAGATCGGTGGCGCGCATGGCATCTGGAAGCGTTTGCCGTCGACGGTCAGAACGCCGCCCGTGACGAACCATCGCGAGCCGTGCTTGACCTCCGTGATCTTGACCCGTCCGCTGCGCCAGTTCCCGTGCACGTCGAAGCTGAGGTTGGCCCGGCCCGAGCTCCCGTTCTCGCTGATCGGCCCGGTCACCGCCAGCCCGAAACCGAGCACGGCACCCAGCTGCATCCGGGTCAGCCCGCTGCCGCGACCCGAGCGCACGTAGTCGGCGGCCTTCTGGTAGGCCGGCCCCTTGGAGACGTTCTCGACGACGGTCAGCGTGACGGCGCCGGCTGCGACCAGCAGGCCCACGGCGGCGGTGATCAGGATCGCCCACTGGCGATGGCGGCGGAGCATGCGCACGGCTGCCCAGTCTGCCACGCGGCGGCGGGCGGGCGCCGAGACACCGACCGGCTCAGACACCGGCAAACCGATCGGTGGCGGCGATCAGCCGGTCGCGCATCTCCGCGCCGCCCGCGGCGTGGCCGCCCTCGCCGACGACCTCGAGCGTGGCGTTGGGTAGCGCCAGGTGCAGATCCCACGCCGAGGCCAGCGGCGCCTGCAGGTCGAAGCGGCCGTGGATCAGCGCCGCGGGCACGCCGTCCAGACGCCCCGCGTCGCGGAGCAGGCTGCCCTCCTCGATCCAGAGATCGTGGTGTACGTAGTGGGTGACCAGGCGCGCGAAGCCGAGCGCGAACACCGGATCGCGGAAGCGCTCGGCGATGCCGTTGGCCGGGGGCCAGTCCGGGGTCACCGACTCCCAGGCGCACCAGTTCTCCGCAGCCTTGCGGTGCACCTCCGGGTCGGGGTCGTGCAGCAGCCGCCGGTAGCCCGCGACCGGGTCGTCGTCGCCCGCCGCCGCCGCGAACCGGTACCACTGCTCCGGGAACATCACACCGACTCCGCCGCGGAACAGCCAGTCGGCCTCGCGGCGGCGCCCGGTGGTGATGCCCCACAGCACCAGCTCGCTGACCCGGGCCGGGTACCGCTCGGCGTAGGCCAGCGCCAGGTCACAGCCGAACGACCCGCCCCACACCAGCCAGCGGTCGATTCCCAGCAGCTCGCGCAGCGCCTCGATGTCGTCGAGCAGGTGCGGCGTGGTGTTTGCCTCGAGCGCCGCCAGATCCTTGCCGGCGCTGGGCGTGCTGCGCCCGCAGCCGCGCTGGTCGAGCAGCACCACGCGATAGCGCTCGGGATCGAACATCTCGCGGTGCCACGGCTTGCAGCCCGAGCCGGGGCCGCCGTGCAGCACCACGGCAGGCTTCCCCTCCGGGTTTCCGCACACCTCCCAGTAGACGTCGTGGCCGTCGCCGGTGGCGAGCATTCCGTGCTGCTGGGGCTCGATCGCCGGGTAGCGCTCACGCATCCCTGGACGATAACGCCGAGCTGCTAGAACAGCCGCGGATCGCGGTCGGGCACGGTCAACCCGAGGTGCCTGTAGGCGGCGTTCGTGACCACGCGGCCGCGGGGTGTCCGCTGCAGCAGCCCCATCTGCAGCAGGTAGGGCTCATAGACGTCCTCGAGTGTGTCCGGCTCCTCGCCGATGGCGACGGCCAGCGTCGACAGGCCGACCGGGCCACCCGCGAACGTCTCGGCCACGCGGCGCAGGATCTCGCGGTCGATCCGCTCCAGCCCCAGGTCGTCCACCTCGAACAGCTCCAGGGCCTCGGATGCGATCTCGTGGCTGATCACGCCATCGTGCCGCACCTGGGCGAAGTCGCGGACGCGGCGCAGGATGCGGTTGGCCACCCGCGGGGTGCCGCGCGATCGGCGGGCGATCTCGCTGCAGCCGCCGTCATCGATCTCGACGGCCAGGATGCCCGCAGAGCGGCGAACGATCTGCTCGATCTCCTCGGGCCGGTAGTGCTCGAGCCGGTGCGTGATGCCGAAGCGGTCGCGCAGCGGCGTCGTCAGCAGCCCGGTGCGCGTGGTCGCGCCCACCAGCGTGAACGGCGCCAGATCGAGGCGGATCGAGTGCGCACCGGGGCCCTGGCCGATCACGATGTCGATGCAGCCGTCCTCCATGGCCGGATACAGCAGCTCCTCGATCGAGCGGTTGAGGCGGTGGATCTCGTCGATGAACAGCACGTCGTTGGGCTCGAGGGCGGTCATGATCGCGGCCATGTCGGCCTTGCGGTCGATGGCCGGCCCGGACATGATCCGCAGCGCCGAGCTCATCTCGGTCGCGATGATCCCGGCCAGCGACGTCTTGCCGAGGCCGGGCGGCCCCGCCAGCAGCACGTGCTCGCAGGGCTCGTTGCGGGCCCGCGCCGCCTCCAGGAAGATCGAGAGCTGCTCCTTGACCGCCTCCTGGCCGACGAACTCCGACAGCCGCCGCGGCCGCAGCGTCTGGTCGAGTTCCTCCTCGCCGGGCGCCAGCAGCGGATCCGGGATGCGGTCGGCGGGGGCGCTCATGCGCTCGCCCCCGCGGCCAGCGCCTGGCGGATCCGCTCACCCACCGGCAGGTCGGCATCGATGCTGCGCAAGGCCGCCTCGGCCTCCGCGACGGACATGCCGAGGCCGACCAGCCCGTCGCGGGCGGCGGTGTGATCGTCGGCCGGCGGCACGTCGCCGGCATCCTGCACCTGCGTCGCCGGCAGCGAACCGACCTTGTCCTTGAGGTCGATCACGACCCGCTCGGCGGTCTTGCGACCGACGCCGGTGATGCTCGTGAACAGGGCGTGGTCGGACGTGACGATGGCGCGGCGGATCTGGTCGGGCGCATACCCCGACACGATCGCGAGCGCCGCCTTCGGCCCAACGCCGGACACGCCCAGCAGCAGCTCGAACAGGTCGCGCTCGGCGGTGCTGGCGAACCCGAACAGGATCAGCGCGTCCTCGCGCACGTGCAGGTGCGTGACCAGGGTCACCTCCTCGTCGTCGGGCACCGCCATCCGGATCGCGGCGCTGGTGGCCGCCAGCAGGTAGCCGACGCCGCCCACGTCGATCACGATCCGGCCGGAGCCGCGCTCCAGCACCTTGCCGCGCAGCGTCGCGATCATCGCGCCGCCGCCTGGGCCAGCCGCCGCCCCCGGTTGCGCACCGCGTGGCAGATCGCCACCGCCAGCGCGTCGGTGGCGTGGTCGCTGGCAGCGGCCAGGTCGGCCGAGAGCATCGCCCCCACCATCCGCTGCACCTGCAGCTTGTCGGCGCGGCCGTAGCCGCAGACCGCCGCCTTCACCTCGGCCGGTGGATACGCGGCCGCGTCCAGCCCGGCCTGCCCGCAGGCGGCCAGCACGGCTCCCCGCGCCTGGCCGACCGACAGCACCGCGCGTGGGTTCACCCCGACGAACAGGTCCTCCATGGCAACCGCCTCGGGCGCGTGCTGCTCGATCAGCGCCGCCACCCGGCTGTGGATCTCACCCATCCGCCGGGACGGCTGCGCTCGGGCCGGTGTCGAGATCAGGCCGTGGTCGATGGCGCGCAGCGTCGAGCCCTCCGCCGAGATCACGCCGAAGCCGGTCGAGGCCGTACCGGGGTCGATGCCGAGCACGATCATCTGGCCGCAGTCTACCGGCGCGGGCGGACGCGACCGAACGGGTGTTCCCGCTGCCAAGCCCCTCCGAATCATGCCCCGGTACAGTCCATCGCATGGAGATCAGCCGCCCGGCCGCGCGGTGGTGGCTGCCGCCCGTGCTGCGGCTGGCGGCCGCATTCTCGGCCCTGGCCGTGGCGGGCCTGGTGATCTGGCAGGTGCTGAAGCACGTCGATCTGCCCAGCGCCGACTCGCTGCTGCACGACTACGGGTACCTGGGAGTCGCGATCGGCGCGTTCGGCGACAGCTTCGGCCTGCCCTCCTCGGGCGAGATCGTGCTGCTGGCCGCCGCCGCTGCGGCGGCCACCTCGAACCAGTTCAGCCTGCCGCTCGTGGTGCTGGTGGCGTGGGCGTTCGCGCTGGCCGGCGACCTCTGCGCGTACGGCATCGGGCGCGCCGCCGGCCCCGGTGTGCTGCGCCGCTTCGGAGTGCACGAGGACAGCTCCGTGCATGTCTTCATGGCGCGCTACGGCGCCCGCGCGGTGGCCGCCGGCAGGCTGATCGCCGGCATCCGCACCAAGCTGGCGATCGTCTCCGGCAGCACCAAAATGCCGTTCCACCGCTACCTGTTTGCGGACGCCCTGGGCGCCGCCGTGTGGGCGATCCTGGTCGGCGGGCTCGGCTACCTGTTCTCGAGCTCCGTTTCGACCCTGATCGACCGCTTCGGCTCGGCCAGCAACGTGATCGGCCTGATCGCGATCGTCGCCGTCGCTGCGCTGGTGCTCTACCTGTGCGTGCGCTACGTGCTGCGGTTCCGCCCGGCGGCTGCCTAGACCTAGCCGGCAACCGCCTCGAGCACCGCGTCGGGGATGTCGAAGTTGGCGTAGACGTCCTGCACGTCGTCGTTGTCCTCGAGCGCGTCGATCAGGCGCAGCAGCTTGCGGGCAGCGTCCTCGTCAAGCGCAACGGTGTTCTTGGGCACCAGGGTCAGCTCGGCCGAGCTGATCGGCATGCCGGACGCCTCGAGCGCGTCCCGCACCACCGCCAGGTCTCCAGCGTCGGTGATCACCTGCCAGACATCGCCGTCCAGCTGCGCGTCCTCGGCACCGGCATCGGCCGCCTGCAGCACCATCTCGTCCTCGTCCAGCTGGTCGGACGACACCAGCACCACGCCCTTGCGCTCGAACTGCCAGGCCACCGAGCCCGGCGTGCCCAGGCTGGCATTGTGCTTGCTGAAGATCGCGCGCACGTCCGCGGCGGTGCGGTTGCGGTTGTCGGTCAGCGCCTCCACGATGATCGCGACGCCCTCCGGCCCGTAGCCCTCGTACGTGATCGCGTCGTACGCGTCGGTGCCCTCGCCGCTGCCGGCGCCGCGCTGCACGGCCCGCTCGATGTTGTCCTTCGGCATCGAGTACGACCGTGCCTTGGCGATCGCGGCCGCCAGCGACGCGTTCGCGGCCGGGTCGGGGCCGCCCTCCTTGGCGGCCACGATGATCGCCCGCGACAGCTTCGTGAAGAGCTTGCCGCGCTTCTTGTCCTCAGCGCCCTTCTTGTGCTTGATGGTCGACCATTTCGAGTGGCCGCTCATGCCGCCACCGCCCCGCGCGCCCGCTCCACCATCTCGGCGAAGCGCCGGTGCAGCCGCCGGTCGCCCGTCAGCTCGGGGTGGAAGGCCGTCACCAGCACCGATCCCTGCTGCGCGGCCACCGCGTGGTCGCCGTGCTCTGCCAGCCCCTGCACGCCGTCGCCCGCGGACTCGATCCAGGGTGCCCGGATGAAGACGCCGGTGAGCGGCTCAGGATCGCCGGCAAGCGCCAGCGCGGCCTCGAAGCTGGCCACCTGGCGGCCGAAGGCGTTGCGCCGCACCACGATGTCGATCAGCCCCAGGTAGCGCTGGTCGGGCAACCCGTCGACGGCGTCGCGAGCCGCCAGGATCATGCCGGCGCAGGTGCCGAACACGGGGGCGCCCGCGGCGTGCAGCTCGCGGATCGGCGCCTCAAGCCCGTAGGCGACCATCAGCTTGGACATGGTCGTCGACTCGCCGCCCGGGATTACCAGGCCCTCCAGCCCCGCCAGCTCGCCCGCCTGGCGCACCTCGACCGCCTCCACGCCGACGTCGGCCAGCGCCCGGCAGTGCTCGCGGAATGCGCCCTGCAGGGCGAGGACTCCGACCTTACCAGCCACGCGTCTGCAGCAGACCGTCCTCGCCCAGCTCCGACATCTCGATCCCGACCATGGGCTCGCCCAGGCCGGTCGACACCTCGGCCAGCACGGCCGCGTCGTTGAAGTGGGTGGTGGCCTTGACGATGGCCGACGCCCGCTGGGCGGGGTCGCCGCTCTTGAAGATGCCGGAGCCGACGAACACGCCGTCGGCGCCCAGCTGCATCATCATGGCCGCGTCGGCCGGGGTGGCGAGGCCGCCCGCGGTGAACGTGACCACCGGCAGCCGCCCATTCTCGGCCACGTTGCGGATCAGGTCGTACGGAGCGCGGTGCTCCTTGGCGGCCGAGTACAGCTCGTTCTCGTCCATCGACTGCAGGCGGCGGATGTCGCCCAGGATCGACCGCATGTGGCGGGTTGCCTCGACCACGTTGCCGGTGCCGGCCTCGCCCTTGCTGCGGATCATGGCCGCGCCCTCGGCGATCCGGCGCAGCGCCTCGCCCAGGTTGGTGGCGCCGCAGACGAAGGGCACCTTGAAGTCCCACTTGTTGATGTGGTTGGCCTCGTCGGCGGGCGTCAGCACCTCGGACTCGTCGATGTAGTCGACCTCGAGCGCCTCCAGGATCTGGGCCTCGACGAAGTGGCCGATGCGGGCCTTGGCCATCACCGGGATCGTGACCGTCTCCTGGATCTCGCGGATCTTGGTGGGATCGGCCATCCGGGCGACGCCGCCGTCGCGGCGGATGTCGGCCGGCACGCGCTCGAGCGCCATCACCGCGCACGCACCCGCGTCCTCGGCGATGCGCGCCTGCTCGGCGTTGGTCACGTCCATGATCACGCCGCCCTTGAGCATCTCGGCGAGGCCGCTCTTGACCCGCATGGTTCCGGTTTCAGCCACTGACATCCTCCGTCCGAAGTTCTGGACGGAAGTGTAGTGCAGTCGCGGGCCGCTGCCGCCGCTCAGCTGCTGGTCTTGAGCCGCTCGAGCCCGTCGGCGTCGAGCACCCAGATGAGGCGCTCACGGACGTCGATCAGCCCGGCGTCGCGCATCTCGTTCAGCACCTTCGTCAGCGTCTCGCGGCTGGTGCCGATCATCTCGGCCAGCTGCATGTGCGTGAAGCGCTCGTCGATCCGGATGCCGTTGGGAGTGACCCTGCCGTAGCGGTCCATCAGCTCCAGCAGCTTGCCGGCCAGCCGCGACGGCACCGGACGGAACGCCAGCGCCTCGATCTGGTCTTCCGCCGTGCGCAACCGCTCGGAGAGCGACCGCATCAGGTTCAGCGCCATCCGCGGGTGCTCGCCGATCGTGCGCTCGAGATCGGCCACGCGCAGGATCCGCACCACGGAGTCGGTCATCGCCTCGGCGTAGGCGTCGTGCATGGGCTCGTCCAGCACCGACACCTGCCCGAAGGTCGCACCCGGGTCGAGCATCGACAGCGTCACCTGGCGTCCGTCCGCCGCGCTCCGGAACAGCCGCACCCGGCCGCTCTCGATCAGGAACATCGCCTCGCCGCGGTCGAACGGCGAATAGATCAGCTCGCCCTTGCGGAACGTCGCCATGGCGAATCGGTCGTCCAGGTCGGCCAGGTCGGCGTCGTTCAGCCCGTCGAAGATCTCATGCTCGGCGTCTGCGATGATGTGCCCCACGCCCTCTCCATGCTCGGTGTCCATCTGTTCTACGTTCCGCCGACGGTGATGGTTTGAACGGTCGGCCCTGACCATTGGAAGGGAATGTGAAGCGCGTCACCGTTTACCATGGTGCGTGCCCTTCGGGGGTGTAGCTCAGCGGTTAGAGCAGCCCGCTCATAACGGGTTGGTCGCTGGTTCGATCCCAGCCGCCCCCATCGGCGCGCTCCTGCGCCCAGATGGAATCAACCATCTAGTTCTTGACGATCCGGTAGATCGCGCTCTGGGTGGCGAAGTACAGCCACCGGCCCGGCCCGGACGAGACATCGATGATCCCGGACGGTGCGTGGTAGGTGCGTGAGATCGACTTCACCGCCGTGCCGGCCCGGTTCAGCGTGATCCGGCGCAGCGTGCCGGTGTTGTAGTCGCCCATGTAGATCGATCCCCGCATGCGCTTGATGCGACCCCGGTACCACCAGGGGTCGGTCGGGGCGATCGTCGGCGTCCAGCGCTTCAGCGGCGCCACCGGACGCGACCCCACGCCGCTGGTGCCGCACACGTAGCCGTTGCCCCAGCCGTAGTTGCGGCCCTTCATGATGTGGTTCAGCTCGTCGTCGCAGTTGGGGCCGTTCTCGGTCTCGTACAGCAGGTTCGTGTTCGGCTTGGCCGTCAGCCCGAAGCCGTTGCGGTGCCCGTACGACCAGATCGCGGTGCGGCGCCCGCCCAGGATCGGGTTGGTGCGCGGGATCGACCCGTCGCGGTTGTAGCGCAGCACCTTCCCCAGCCGGGTGCGGAGGTTCTGGGCGTTCCCCGGATCGTGGTTCTCGCCGACGGTCACGAATAGCTTGTTGCCCAGGAAGAACAGCTGCCCGCCGTTGTGGTAGCCGGCCACGGTCGGGATCCCGGTGATCAGGGGATGGGGATGCGTGCAGCGGTTGTTGGTCACCGTGAAGCGCGTGACCCGGTTCTCGAGCGGCGACCGTTTCGTGAAGTACACGTACAGGTAGTGGTTGGTGCTGTAGTCGGGGTCGAGCGCCAGGCCGAGGGCGCCGCGCTCGCCGTCGCTGACGACATCGAGGGTGACGCACGGCGTCGGCAGCAGCCGGTGGCTCACGATCACCCGGATCGCGCCCGTCTTCTCCGTGTAGAACAGCGTCGTCGACCTCGGCACGTACGCCATGTCGACCACCTGGTTGAGCCCGTGCTTGAACACCTCCACGTGCGTGCCGCGGGGGAGGGCGTGCGCCTGGCTGGGCGCGGCCAGCGCCACGACCAGGAGCACGGCGGCGACCAGCTTCCTCACCGGCGCACCCCGACCAGCACGCCGTCGCCGACCGGCAGCAGCGCGGCCACCATGTCCGAGCGCTCGAGCAGGGACGAGTTGACGCGCCGCATGGTGGCGATCGCCTCCTCGCTCCAGCCGCCGCCCGCACGGTCCTCAGCCACGAGGCCGCTCAGGAGGGTGTTGTCAACCACCACCAGCCCGCCGCTTCGCAGGAGCGGCAGGGCCAGCTCCAGGTGAGCCGGGTAGTCGCCCTTGATGCCGTCCAGGAAGACCATGTCCCAGGCCTCGCGGTCAAGCTCGGCCAAGCCCTCACCGGCGTCGCGCAGCCGCAGGTCGGCACGCTCGCCGACGCCGGCGCGATCGAGGTAGGTGCGCGCGGCCCGCTGGCGCTCGGGGTCGACCTCGAACGAGACGATCAGCCCGTCGGGAGCCATCGCACGCGCGATGTAGAGCGTGGAGACGCCGATCGCGGTGCCCACCTCCACGACCCGCCTGGCGCCGCAGGCGGCGGCCAGCACACTCAGCAGTGCCCCGGTCGAAGGCACCACGATCGGGATGCCGTCGCGGCGGCCGTGGTCTTCCATCTCCAGGAGCAGCGCGTCGGGCTGTGGACGCGACTCGAGCAGGTAGTCACTGACGGCGTCGGTGACGATCACGCGGCCGAGCCTAGCGGCTCCGCCGGCTCAGTTCCACTTGAAGGAGTTGGCCATCAGGTTCCAGGCGTCGTTGTTGTCGACGCCCTTCACCGAGCTCATCGAGAGCAGCAGGAGCTTGCCGTCTTTCCAGAACAGGTAGCGGTTGACGACCAGCGTGTCCTTGGGCGCATCCGCCCCGGGCCCGGTCGGCCGCACCTGCTCGATCACCGCCATGGTCACCTTGTCCTTGCCCACCTTGATCTCGCTGGCGGGCTGAACGATCTTGGAGATGATCTTGTCGTCATGCTGATTCAGCATGGTTTCGAGCTGCTGCTGGTAGCCCTTGTAGAACGGTGCTTTGGCGCGCGGCCGGACCACGGCGGTGACGGCGTTGCCGAAGCGCGCGATCCGAACGCCGCTGCCCTTCTCGACGATGCGCCAACCGCCCGGGTACTCAAACGAGTAGCCGGCCGTCTTGTTCGTGTAGACGGGGAACAGGACGCCGCTCTGGGCGGTGCCGCTGGCCGGCGTGTAGGTGCCGGTCTGACCGCCGCTCGGCGTCGGCCCCGCGCCGCCCGAGCTGCCACTGCTGCTCGAGGAGCTGGCGCATCCGGACAGCAGCAGGCCGACGACCACAGCCGCCGTGCAGAGCAGGGATGTAGAACGAGAGTTGCCCACGTCTCAGGGACTAAGGTACATGACGAGTAGCAAGTCGACAAGAGCACCCGCGACACAAAGCAGAGCCCCAGCCGCCTCACCGCCCCGCGTAGCCTAGCCTGGCCGGGCCTCGCATGCGCCCGCGTCGGCGATCGCGTTCTCACCCTCTTGCCCGAATCTTTACCGGTCGCGTACATCAGGCATTCATGCCCCTTACGGACACCACCTACCGTGAGCTTCCGAGGCTTTCATCCGCAACGGCGTTCAAGCGTTGCGCCCGACCACAGCCAAGGAGAATGATGCTCATGCGCTCACGCCTGTTGATCGCGATCGCGGCCATATCTGTTTTCGCGGCGGCTCCGGCTGCAGCCCAAGCGAACGTGCTCGACAGGCTGTACGCGCCACTGCACGTCCATCCGAAGGTTGCGCCCTCGCCATCCTTCATCCGGTCGCACTTCCCGACCATCACGGTCCAGAAGGCGCAGCTGAGGAAGGGCTACCGTTCCGCCCACACCGGGATCTACACCAAGGGCACCCGGTCCCGGATCGGCACGTACCCTGAGTCGTGGTACCTGCACACTGCGGGCGGCGCGCGCGTGCGTGACAGGGCGCGGGGCTTCTACGTGATGAATCCGGCCAGCTCCGGCTGGCGCAAGCAGGTCGTGCGGAACTGCAAGGGCAGCCCGTCGTTCTGCTTCCTGGACGCAATGGGCAGCGACGGCTACGACCGTACCAACGTGCACCCGAACGTCAGCCTGAGCTGGTGGACGCAGCAGACCCTGGGTCTCGCCAACTACGTGTCGCACGCCTCACGCAACTGGAGCATCGCGGCCAACAACCTGCTCGCTGCCCGTGGCGCCCCGTACATGGTCGCCTACGAGATGTTCGCCCGCGTGTCCGCGGCCCGCTCTCTCGACGTGCTGCGCCACACCAGGTGCCTCTGCTTCGCCAAGCTCGGCACCGAGTCGGGCGCTCGCTACGGCTTCACGCTGTTCCTGTCCGGGTACGGCAGGGGTGACCGCATCAGCGTCGGCACCGATCAGCAGGCCGGCAAATGGTGGGACTTCTTCAGGCGCGCGGGTCGGCTCGGTAAGCCGACGGCCAAGATGCGGGTCAACGGCGCGATCATCACGCGCACGTTCAGGCACGGGATGGTCGTGGTCAACACCGGCAGCACCACCCGGTCCCTCGGCCGGGTGGCCTCACGGCTCTCCAGCGGTGCGGACATCGTGAAGGCCCACAGTGGCAGGATCCTCCTGCGCTGAGCTGATTTCAGCCGGACGGGCGTTCCATGGCCCGCTCGCTGGCGGCCCCGAATCCGAGCTTCCGGTACAGCGGCTGCATGTCTCCGGTGTGCAGCATCCAGCGGGCGTCCGCCAGCTCGCCGGAATCCACCATCTCCCGCACCATCGCCTCGCCCAACCCTCTGCCGCGGTGCTCGTCGAGCACGTACACGTCGGCCAGGTAGGCGTGGACGGCGCCGTCGGAGACGGCCCGGCAGTAGCCGACCAGGGCGCCGTCGTGGTACAGGCCGAGCACGCGGTAGGAGTTGCGCACCAGCAGCGCCACCGTATCGAAGGGCCGGCCCAGCGCCCAGTACGCCTCCTCCGAGAGGAACCGGTGCACGGCGGCCACGTCGATGCGCTCGCGGTCGTCGTCGAGCTCGTAGCCGGGCTGGATCTCGCGTCGCATGGGCGGCCAGGCTAGCACCGGCACGCGTACGATTCGCTCATGTCGGTCATCGCGCAGCGGGCGGCGCACTGGTGAGGTTCCGGACGGCCGCGGCGCTGATGCTGGTGACCGCAGGCTGCAGCTCCGCCGGCGTCGCACAGCCGGCGTCGACCCACCAGAGCGGGCCGGTCGCGAAGCCGGCTCCAGCCCGCCATCGCCATGCCCACCACCGACACCACCACGGGCACCCACTGCCGACAGCCCGGCGAAGCGGCGTGCCGGCGGTGGACATGCCTCGCCGCGCGCTGACGCCCGGGGCGGCGTTCGCCGTCGGCACGGCGCGGATCTGCGTGTCCGGATACTCGGCGTCGGTGCGAAACGTCCCTCAGGCGGAGGCGACCGCGGTCTACGATCGCTACGGGGTCGCGCACGTCCCGTATGCCCACGAGGTCGATCACCTCGTGTCCCTCGAGATCGGCGGGTCGAACGCGATCGCGAACCTGTGGCCCGAGCCCTACGCCGGCGTGTGGGGCGCACGCACCAAGGACGTGCTCGAGAACCGGCTGCACGAGCTGGTCTGCTCGGGGCGGCTCGCCCTGCGCACGGCGCAGCGGATCGAGGCGCGGAACTGGGTGGCCGCATACCGGCGCTACGTGGGCGGCACCCCCACGGCCGCCGGCGGCCCATCCGCGCCCACGGGCGGCTCCAGCACGGGCGGCTACTACGCCTCCAGCTTCGGCACGGCAAGCACCATCTACTGCGCCGACGACAGCGCCTGGCGCGAGCTCAGCACCCGCTACCTCAAGCACTTCCGCACATGGGCGGCTGCGCACCGGCGCTTCCCCGGCTATCACCTCCACCAGCCCTGCTAGGAGGTGTGGAGCCGATGCAGTAGGCTGGCCGGCCGTGGAACCGATCGAGAACCCGCGGGCCAGCGCGCTTCGCATCCGACTCGGCGTCTGCCTCGTGATCGCCTCCTGGCTGCCGATCGCGCAGCTCACGATCTGGCTGACCGCACCGTCGAGCGGCCAGGCCGACCGCATCCGCGCCGTGATCTGGGGGATCCAGGTGGTGGTCGGGCTGATCGGCGTGGCGGTCGCGGGTTCCCAGACCATCCAGGTGGCAAAGAGCGTGGGATGGCGCCGGGCGCCGGGCGCCGTCTGGCGGCTGATCCGGTCGCCGAACGCGCCCGCGGATCCGGCCCTCTGACCACCCTTCCGCGCGCGGGGCTAGACTGCGGGTCCACGAGGCGACATCGCGGATCATGCCTAGGCCGTTGTGCCGTCCCGCTCCAAAGCGTATTTGGAAGGGGACTTGATGTGATCGATGCGAAGCTGTTGGCCTCCGACAGGCTGCTCGACCAGGCATGGCGCGGCGGTATCGGCGTCGCCAGCGCGCTCGCGCGCGCCCAGGCGCTCGGTGACCCACTTCGGTGCGGGGTGGTGATCGAGGATGCCAAGCTGATCGTCTCCGCCCACCACGCCTGCGGTCCGGACGAAGCACTGGCGCGGCTCGTGTTCGTCTCGAAGCACACGAATCGCAGACTGATCGACATCGCCCATGACGTCGTCACCTGCGCCGCCGGCCAGGGTGTCGAAGGGGACTCGACACCACCGGTGTACCGGTTCACGCTCTAGACAAGGAAGCAGGTGCCCACCGTGTTCAGGACCGATCGCAAGTGCTCGAACCCGCGATGCCCGGTTTTCCGCAAGGCGACCCGGTTGCTTGTCTGTCGCCGCTGCCACCGGGCCACGGCCGTTTCGGTCTACCGGCCGCACACGACGTAGCGTGGTATACCGCACGGGTGCGGATCTTCGGGCTCACGCTCGCCAGCCGCGACCTGGCTTCGCAGTCGGCTTTCTGGGGCGAGAGGCTCGGGATGGCTGTGCGGGAAGTCCCCGGCGGCGCCTGCGAGGTGTCACTGCAGGCGTCGACGATCCGCTTCGAGCAGGCCCCGCCAGGAGTCGACTCGCGCTACCACTTTGCGATCAACATACCTCGGGGATCGATTACCGCGGCCGCGGAATGGATCCAAAGCCGGCATGAGCTGCTTGCCTTTCACGGCGACCCGGACGAGGAGGAAGGTGCGACGGTCGTGCATTTCGAGCGGGGCGCGTCGGCTCTCTATTTTCTCGACGGCGGCGGAAACGTGGTCGAGCTGATCGACAACGATCACCTCACCAACGACTCGGCCGCGCCGTTCGGCCGCGAGTCGTTGCTCGAGATTGCGGAGATAGGGCTGGCGACCGCGGACACCAACGCGACACGAGCTGCAATCCAGGAGGTCCTGTCGGCGGGGGTGCTCTGGGGCGGAGAGGAGAGCTCATTGCTGACTGCGATCGGCGACGACCATGGCGTCGTTATCGTGGCGCCGACCGGTCGTGGCTGGATCCCGGTCGGGCTTCCGGCGCAGCCGCTACCGACCACGATCGTGGCAGCGGCCCCACAGTCGCGGGAGCTGAGTCTCGCCGAAGGCCCATACACGATCCGCGCCGAGCCACCAGCCAGCGGTCGGAGCGCCGCGGCCACCGGCCCGGCGGACTGCGAATCGAATGCCGGTGTCAGCGGGTGAACAGCTTCCAGTGCCCCTCGGAGACGACGTCGACGGTGCCGTCGACCACTCTGATGGCGGTCTCGTCGTCGATCGCGTATCCCGGCACGGGCAGCTTGGCGGCCCATTCCGCTGCGGCGGCCATGGAGTTGTCCGGCATCTGCTCGTGATCCACGTGCGGGAAGATCGAAAAATCGACCAGCCCCAGCGCTCTATCGCCACCGGCCGGAGGCTGCCAGCGGATCGGCTCCTCCCCCACGTTGGGGGCCATCACCATGCTGCCGCCGCTCAGTCCCACCCAGACCGCGCGCAGCGACGGCAACAGGTCGGCCAGTCCCGACTCCCGCATCCAGTGGGATAGGTACAGGGCATCGCCACCGTTCGCCAGCAGGACATCGGTCTCCTTGACCAGGGGCACCCACTGCCCTTCATCGATGCTGGGAAGCGCGGTCAGCTCCAACACTCCCAGCGACTTCCAGCCCAGCTCGCACATGGGGCACCTGGGCTCCTGTCCGCTGATGAACCGCCATGCCGCGCCCGGACCGGCCATCGGGTGCCCGTACGACGCGGTGGGGATGCAGAGGGCGTCGCACTCGGCGATCGGCTTGCCGAGCAGGTCGACCAGCGCCGCATGGATGCTCGGGTTCTTGATGCCGGCGGAAGTGAGCAGAAGTTTCACGATGCCTGTCCTAGCGGTTGCGCGGTGGAGCCGGGTGATTCGGCTGGTAGAGGCGGAGGTCGTTGCCGTCGGGCATCCTGATGGCGGTCAGCCGGCCCCAGCGTTCCTCGCGGATGGGCCGGCTGATCTCGACGCCCTTGCGCTCGAGCTCCCCGACGGCCGCCTCGATGTCGTCGCACATGAGATAGAGCTCGTGATGACCGGCATCATCCGTCGGATGGGCGGCCAGCTCCGCGGGCGGGAGTGCGAAGACAGGCCACCCATCGCCCGCATCCACCGACGGAAATTCGAGCACGTCCCGAAGGAACGCGCGAACCGCGTCTGCCTCGCTGCTGAAGATGATGACGTGGACGCCACTGATCATGGGCGGTTGGCAGGTTTGGCTCTGCTCCTAGGCTCCTCGGGCAGGACTCGAACCTGCAACCCTCCGGTTAACAGCCGGATGCTCTACCATTGAGCTACCGAGGAATGGCTCGGGGAAGTCTACTACCAGCCGCACCCCTGGACGGTTCATCGGCGGCGCCGCAAGGCGATTGAGCGGGCGCTAGTCGATCAGGTGACGCAGGTCGGCGTGCTCGCCGGCCGCGGCCAGCCGCCGCAGGGTGCGCGTCTCGATCTGGCGCACGCGCTCGCGGGTGACGCCGAATCGCCGGCCCACCTCCTCGAGCGTGTGCTGCTGACCGCCGCCTAGGCCGTACCGCAGCTCCAGGATCGTCCGCTCGCGGTAGGGCAGCTCCGCAACCAGGTCGGCCACGCGCGTGTCGCGCTGCATCTCGGCCATGTCCTCGCCCGGCTTCAACAGCCGCTCGTCCTCGATCAGCTCGCCCAGCTCGGTGGAGTCCTCACCGACGGGTGCCGCCAGCGACACCGGCTCCTGCGACACGCGCCGCAGGTGCTCGATCTTCTCGGGCTTCAGCTCCATCGCCACGGCCAGCTCCTCGGTGGCGGGGGGCCGGCCCAGCTTCTGCGTCAGCTGCCGTTCGATCCGCGACATGCGGTTGATCGTGTCCACGACCTGCGCCGGCACGCGGATGGTGCGGCCCTGGTCGGCCAGCGCGCGAGTCACCGACTGGCGGATCCACCACGTCGCGTAGGTCGAGAAGCGATGGCCCAGCCGCCAGTCGTAGCGCTCGACCGCCTTCATCAGGCCCAGGTTTCCCTCCTGGATCAGATCCAGGAACGAGAGGCCGCGGCCCGAGTAGCGCCGCGCCACCGACACCACCAGCCGCAGGTTCGATTCGATCAGCCGTTTGCGGGCGCGCTCGTCGCCGTGCTCCAGCGCCTTTGCCAGCGACACCTCTTCGGCCGCGGTCAGCAGCGGCACCTGCGAGATCTCGCGCAGGTACATCCCGACCGTGTCCTCCGTGGGACCAGGCGAGGCCTCGAGCTTCAGCTCGAGTTCTTCCTCCTCGTCGACGACAACGTCGTCGGCCGGCTCGGGAGCAAACTCCGACATCAAATGAGGCTGGGCTACCTTCGGGACGGTTAGCGAGACCGCAGGGTCTCGAGGATCGACAGCCGCAGCTCCTGCAGTTCCTGCAGACGTTGCTGCTGACTCAGAGACAAGTCGGCGTTTTGCTGCACGGTCTTTAGCTCGTCCTCCGTCCGGCGCAGGCGGAGCTTCCAGAACAACTCCTCGAGCACGGCCTCGGATGTTGCTTCCTGGGACGCCACAGCCATCAGCTCGGCGATGATCGGTTGAGATGCCCTGTCCTCCTCTGGAGCGAGCTCACCGGCCAGGTGCCGGCGAACAACCGTGGCGGCGTGCCACCGCGACGGTTCTGCGAAGTGTGCCACATCCAGAGAATCAAGCAAGTCGAGCCCCCTCTTGGGGAACTCCAGGCAGAGACCCAGGAACAGCTTCTCGTCTCGCTCACGGGGCGACATCCGCACCCGGGACACCGTCGCGGAAGCGCCGCTGCGAGCCGCATCGGGGCCGGTCGTGAGGCGCGCCGTGAGGTCGTCCGACAGCTCCAGCCGGTCGGCAACGGTGCGCACAAGATCGTCCCGCTCCACCGACGGCTGCGCGGCGGCCAGGAGCGCCCGCACCCGGTCGTAACGCTCATCGCGGGTGCCGCCGTCGTCCAGCGCCAGCCCCACCCGGTAGGTCAGATATGGCTGGGCGGCGTCCAGCGCCTCCTGGAAGGCGCCCGACCCATCGCCGGCCACATCGGCCGGATCGCGACCGCCCGGTAGCCGCACGATCCGCACATTCAGGCCCTTGGAGCGGGCCAGTTCCATGCCCCGCAGCGATGCCTCGCGGCCCGCAGCGTCGGCATCGAAGGCCAGCAGCACCGTGGAGCAGAGCCTGCGAAGCTCGGTCACCTGGCCCTCGGTCAGCGCGGTGCCCATCGAGGCCACGGCCCGGTCGATGCCGTGCTGGTGCAGCATGATCACGTCGGTGTAGCCCTCGACCACGATCGCCGCGCCGTCACGGGCGATGCCGCGGCGTGCGTGGTCGAGGCCGTAAAGGATGTCGCTCTTGCGGAAGATCGAGCC
>DASUHV010000004.1:0-14579 GCA_036273355.1 Gaiellales bacterium | reverse complement strand
CAGGGTCAGGCACCTACCCGACCCGTGCCCGGCCGCGACCTGCCAAGAAGGCCCTGCTGCCGCTACTCCGGCAGATCGAGAGAGACCGACCCCGCAGATGACCCGGGCCCCGGCCGCCGGGGCTCGCGGACGCCGCTGCTGCCGTCCGTCCATTCGTCGTCGTCGGGGCGGACGGTGTACAGCGCCCCCTGGCGGCGGCCCTCGACCACGGCCTTGACCGTGCAGACGACGCCGTCGCGGGCGGCCAGCGTCTCGGCGCACTCGCGGGCCGCCTCCAGTGTTTCGTGCCGGTAGACACGTCGGCGGCGGCCGCCGTCCGTCTCCCGTACCTCGTAGAACAAACGCGGCCTACCCCGCAGGCGGATCGCGGTCAGCAATCCCATGCCTCCACTGTAGCGCTGCCGGACATAGCCAATAGGACTAGGTAACGGCTTCGTGATACCGGCGGAGTCAGGCACCTAGACGCAGTCCGTCCCTGGGTATCATGGTTTACTACGGACGACCGAAGAGCGAGGTAGCGTGCAGAGGGCGTGCCTGATTTCGTGTCTGGTGCTCGGCGCCGCTGGCTGCTCCTTCGAAAGCACGACGGCACCGCCATCCACCGGCTCTGGGATGCGGAGCTCGACGGCTACCGGTTCCGTCCGGCCAAGCCTCGCGCTGAGCGCCTGTCCGGTGACGCCGCCCGGCGGGCCACGTCCGCCCACAGCCGTGGGACTGGCCCCCTATCTGGGAGACGGGCGACTCTGGGTGGGTCTCTGGCCGCGCGGGCTGGTGATCGTGCCTCCTGACGACATCAGCCGGGACGGCGTGCTGCACATGAAGTTTCCGTGGTATCGCGGGCCGCGCGTTCACGGCGTTCTTCGCATCAGTGGCTCCCAGCTCGACGGGAATGGCGTCGCGCGAGGCCGCACCGACGGGTACGGGCTCACCGGGTTCAACGCCTCATCGATCTCCTTCTCGCGTCAGGGCTGCTACCGAATCGTCGGTAGCGCCGGCGGAGCGACCCTGTCGTTCGTGACCATGGTGCGCACCTGCTCGGTGCTCCCCGAACTCTCGCCTCGGCGACGCAAGGCGTTCTCAAGGTACTGGTGTCCCAACTAACGGTCGTCTGCGATGCGGCTCCTCTGCGAGGCTGGAAGCACGACGGCGTCGTCACATGATCGTCCTCTCCTGGCCGGAGCTGGTGCCCGGCTCCGTGAGGGCGCAGGCCACTGGACGCAGCGGGCTCGTTACCCCGCGCCGCCCAAGGTCGCCAGAGTGCCCGCGAGCAGCTGGATGGCGGTGGCGATGTCGGCCTCGTCGGTCAGCTCCTCCGGCCGGTGGCTGACCCCGCCGTTACGGCTGCGGACGAACAGCATGCCGCAGTCGACGCCGGCATCGGCCAGGATCCCGGCATCGTGACCGCCGCCGGAGGCCAGGTCGGCCAGCTCCAGCCCGGCGGCGGCGGCCGCCTCCCGGATCGCGTCGCCGACGCGCGCCGACATCGGCACCGGTTGGCTGCGCCAGACCGGGTGGAGCGTGACCGCACAGCCGCTGGCCGCCGCGACCTGCGAGCCCGCTTCGCCCAGTTCGCCGATCAACTGATCGAGGCCTTCGGCGGTGGGGCAGCGCGCATCGATCGAGATCGTGACTTCCCCGGGGATCACGTTGGCGGCGGCATCGGCGATGGTCAGCCTTCCCACGGTCACGACCGCTCCGTCGATTCGCGTCGCGCGCTCACGCAGCGCGAGCGCCAGCTCGGCCGCGGCCAGCAGTGCGTCGCGGCGGCCCTCCATGGGCGTCGTGCCGGCGTGCCCGGGGCTGCCGGTGATCGCCGCGGTGAAGCCGGACATTCCCGCGATCGTGGTGACGATCGCGTGGGCCAGCCCCCGTCGCTCCAGCACCGGGCCCTGCTCGATGTGCACCTCGACGAATGCCGCCGGCAGCGTGCCACCGCCGAGCGGCTCCGGGTAGCCGAGGGCCGCCAGCGCCTCGCGTATCGACACGCCGTCGGCGTCGGTCGCCTGCAGGTCGGCGTCGGTCACGGTGCCGCACAGGCAGCGGCTGCCGAAGCAGCCCTCGCCGAAGCGCCAGCCCTCCTCGTCGCGGAACACCGCCACGCAGAGCGTGGCCGCCCGCGGCAGATCGCGCAGCTGCGCGACCGCCTCCAGCGCGGCCAGGACGCCCAGCGCCCCGTCGAAGCGACCGCCGTTGGGGACGGTGTCGAGGTGCGAGCCGGCCCAGATCTCGCCAGCGGCCGGATCGGTACCGGCCAGGCTCCCGTACAGGTTGCCGCAGGCGTCCCAGCTGACCTCCAGACGCTCCTGCACGAGCCAGGTCGCGACCAGCTCGCAGGCCTCCTGCTCGGCTGCGCTCAGCCCGGGCCGGTGCGCTCCGGCACGGCCCTCGCGCCCGATTTCAGCCAGCTGGGAGAGGCGCTGCATGGTGCGTGCTGCTCGCTCATCGGCGTGCATCCGGGCGTTCAGGCCGGGTGCTCGATCAGATCCTGCAGCCGCTGCGCCAGCGAGGGCAACATGGCCACGGCGATCTGCGGGTGGTCGTTCAGCAGCCGCTCGAACTCGTGTCGTGCGTTGGCGATCGCGCGCACGTCGGTGGCGGCTCGTACGCGGGCGCTGCGGGTCATGTGCTCGCTGAGCAGGCTCAGCTCTCCCACGAACTCACCCGGACCGAGCTCGACGGTGCGGTGCTGAAGCTCGACCGCCACGGTGCCGTCCAGGATCACGAACAGGCCGGCGCCGGGAAGGCCGCGCTCGATCAGCACCGAGCCCCTGGCGTGCTCGTCGATCCCGGCGATGGCGGCGGCGCGAGCGATCGCGTCGTCGTCGAGCGTCGCGAAGATCGGCACCGCGCGCAGCCCTTCGATGATGGCCTCGGTCACGGCAGGGATCTTACGGCGCGGGTGGCGCTGGCGCTCGTCCGCTGCCGCGGCTATCGCTCTGCGAAGGCGGCGGCCACCCGGTCGCGCGGCAGCGCCGGTGACCGGTGCCCGTCCAGACCGACCATGTCGTCGTTCGCGACCAGCGCGTTCACGGTCGCCTCCTCGACGGTCTCCACGACAGCCTGGTAGAGCTCGTCCATCCACTTCCACTGCAGGAACCGCAGCGACGACGGGGCGGCATCACCGTCCGGGAAGCCGGTCTCGAACGCGCCCGCGTTGGCGGTCGAGAAGGCCAGGAACAGGTCGCCCGAGAAGTGCGATCCGGTGGTGCCGGTGCGGGCCAGGCCCAGCGGCACGCGCCGCGCCAGCGCCTTGCACTGGCCGGGCAGCAACGGGGCATCGGTGGCGATGACAGCGATCACCGACCCGGTGCCCGGCTGCGTCCGGTACGTCTCCTCGATCGGGTTGTCGTCGGCCAGTTCGGCGCCGAGCGGCCGGCCTGCGATCGTCAGCGCCGCCCGGTTTCCGAAGTTGCACTGCAGGAAGGCGCCCACCGTGCATTCACCGTCGCCCAGGTCGACAACGCGCGACGCGGTGCCCGAGCCGCCCTTGAAGGCGTAGCAGTTCATGCCGGTGCCGCCGCCGACCGAGCCCTCCTCGATCGGTCCCGAACCTGCCGCCTCGATCGCATCGATCACGACCTGCCGCGTGACGTGCCCGCCGTTGATGTCGTTCAGGTAGCCGTCGTACGTCTCCGCCGCCACCGGCAGCAGCCACAGCTCACCGAGCTCCGAGAACCGGCGCACGGCCCAGTGGATGGTCGCCTCGTGCGCGATCCCGACCGCGTGCGTGTTCGTGATCGTGATCGGCCACGCGACGGTGCCGGACTCTTCGACCCATGACACTCCGGTCATCTCGCCGTTGCCGTTCAGCGAGAACACGCCGGCAGCGCAGGGATCGGCGCTGCGGTCGCGACCGCGCGGGTGGATCGCCGTGACCCCGGTGCGGACGCTCTCGCCCTCGATCAGCGTGCGGTAGCCGACCTCGACTCCGGGCACGTCGGTGATCGCGTTCCACTCGCCGGGAGTGCCGGTAAACGGTACGCCCAGCGCGCGGGCGCGCGGCTTTCCGGCTGGAGTCTGGAGCTGGCTGGTCACGGCGGGAGCGACAGGATAGCCAGCGGGCCCGAGGCCATCGAGCTGGGCGTCCTTGTCCGCAGGGCAGGCTCAAGCCAGACCCTTCAAGCTCGAGTCAGGCCTGGGGCGGGGGAGTGCCCAGGAACCCGGCCACCATCGCCCGCATGTTCCAGCGCTCCATCCCGATGTACGTGGCACCGGGCGACCCCGGCGGCCCCAGCGTGTCGCCGTACAGGTTCGCGTAGACCTTGACCCCGGCCTCCGAGGCGATCTGCTCCTCGAGCGCCGGGTTCAGCGACGACTCGGTGAAGATGGCGCGCACGTGTTGCGCCCGGATCTTGCCGATCAGGTCGGCCACGTCCTTCGCGCTCGGCTGGGCCACCGTTGAGAGCGACGGCAGCACCGAGCCCACCACCGTGATCCCGTAGTGCGCCGCGAAGTAGCCGAAGGCGTCGTGGTTGGTGACCAGCTTCCGCTCACCCCGCGGGACGGTCGCGATCAGGCGCTTGTTCGCGGCGTCCATCGCCCGGATCCTGGTCACGTAGCTGCGGGCGTTGGCGCGGTAGGCATCGGCGTGTGCCGGGTCGATCGACGCCAGTCGCGCGCCCAACCCGGTCGCCGCCCGCTCGAACAGCGTGGGGTCGTGCCACCAGTGCGGGTCGCCGTCGGGCTCCGACGAGTCGCCCGTCCGCAGCGGCAGCCCCTGCGACGCGACCCAGACCGGCGTCCCGGGGACGGAGTTCCTGACGAGCCCATCGATCCAGCTGTCCACCCCGACGCCCGATTCGACGACCAGCTTGGCGCCCGTCAGGGCGATCGCGGTGCTGGGGCTGGGCTCGAAGTCGTGCGGGTCGACGTTCGGCTTGAGGATGCCCACCAGGTGCACGTTGTCGCCGCCCACATGCCGCACCAGGTCCTGCATCTGGGTGGTGGTGGCGACCACGGTGATCTGCCCGGGGGTCGAGCTCGCGATGTGGGTGGTGGTGCAGCCCAGGGGCAGCAGGCAGAGCGCGAGCAGTGGGAGCAGGGGGATGCGGGGCACGGTCGGTCAGCCTAGCATAATGACAATCGGTTTCACTATCGTTTGTTGCGAACGGGCACCGTTCCCGGTAGAGTTCCGGCTCGTGGAACCGGGACGCAACCGCAAGAACCGCATGGCGCTGCTCGACGCCGGCCGCTCGATGAACCGCGCCTTCAGCGTGCGCGAGCTGCACACGGCCGCCCGCGACGCCGCCCCCAGGCTGGGGCTGACGACCGCCTATCGCACCATGGAACGCTGGCGCGAGGAGGGCTGGGCCGAGGAGGCGGGCACGCGCGGCGGCGAGGCCGTCTACGTGCTGTGCGCCGCGCAGGGGCACCACCACCACGTCGTCTGCGTCGACTGCGGCGCCACCGCGCTGCTCGAGGGCTGCGCGCTGGAGCCCGCCCGCGAGTCGGCCCGCACCGCCGGCTTCGACCTGCTCGATGCGGCGCTGGGCTCGCTGCCCGCGCGGTGCCAGGCCTGTGCCGGGGCCGATGAGCAGTCCGCCTAGCGCGGCGCCGGCCACAGCCGCCGCGCTGCTGGACGGGGTCACCGTCGCCTACGGCCAGCACGTCGCCCTGGACGACGTCTCGCTGGAGCTGCCGCGCGGCAGCATCATCGGGCTGATCGGCCCGAACGGCGCCGGCAAGACCACGCTGCTGCGGACGCTGCTGGGCATGCTGTCGCCGCTCAGCGGCAGCATCGACGTGACGGTGCCGGTCGGCTACATGCCGCAGCTGGGCCCGGCTGCCTGGGACTTTCCGCTGACCGCGCTCGACGTCGCCCTGCAGGGCGGCTACCGGCGCACCGGCTGGCTGCGGCGCCCCGGCGCGGCGGAGCGCCGGTCGGCGCGCGAAGCGCTGGGCGCCGTCGGGCTGGAACACATGGCCGGCCGTCAGATCGGCCAGCTCTCCGGAGGCCAGCGCCAGCGGGTGCTGCTGGCCCGGACGCTGATGCAGGACGCGTCGCTGCTGCTGCTGGACGAGCCACTGTCGGGGGCCGACGCCGCCACCGAGGCCGCGTTCCTGGAGACGCTGCGGGGCCTGCGCGAGCAGGGCCGGACGGTCATTGTCTCGACGCATGACCTGGGCTGGTCGGCCGCCCACTGCGACCTGCTGTGCCTGCTCTCGACCCGCGTGATCTCGTTCGGGCCGCCGGCGCAGGCGCTCAGCGCCGAGCGCCTGGCGGAGGCCTACGGGGGCGCCATGCTGGTGGTGGGGGGAGTGCACATCCTGGCCCCGGAGGGCCATCACAGCCACTGACATGCACTACCTGACCGACCCGCTCCAGTTCGAGTTCATGCGCCGCGCGCTGATGGCGATCGTGCTGACCGGCATCGCCTCGGGCGTGCTCGGCAGCTACGTGGTGCTGCGCGGGCTGGCGTTCATCGGCGACGCACTCACGCACGCCGTGTTCCCGGGCATCGTGGTCGCGGTGGCGCTTGGCCGCAGCATCCTGCTCGGCGCGCTGGTCGTGGGGCTGATCACGGCGCTCGGCATCGCCACCGTCAGCCGTGGCCGGCGGGTCAGCGAGGACACGGCCATCGGCATTCTGTTCGCTGCGATGTTCGCGCTGGGCGTGGTGCTGGTCTCGACCCTGGCCGCCTACCAGCGCGACGTGGCCGACCTCCTGTTCGGTCAGATCCTGGCCGTGTCGCAGAGCGACCTGTACCTGGCTGCGGGCACGACGGCCGTCGCGGTGGTCACCACCGTGCTGCTGAACAAGGAGCTGTCGCTGATCGGCTTTGACCGCGACATGGCGCTGGCCATGCGCTATCCGGTGTTCCTGCTCGACCTGGTGCTGCTGGGGCTGATCACGCTTGCGATCGTGGTGTCGCTGCAGGCGATCGGCAACATCCTGGTGCTGGCGATGCTGGTCACGCCCGCGGCCACCGCCCGGCTCGTCACCCAGCGGCTGGCCACCATGCAGCTGCTGTCCGCGGCGCTGGGCGTGGCGGCCGGGGTCATCGGCCTGTACATCTCGTTCTGGTGGAACGTGGCATCCGGCGGCGCCGTGGTGCTCACGACGACGGCCATCTTCTTCGTCGTGTTCGCGGCCGTGGAGCTCGGCCCGCGACTGCAGCCGCGGGCTGGGTTAAGGAGCGGATAATCCGTCCCAGACTTGTTGCACTCGCCGCAAACATGTGAGAGATTTTCGGTCCGCAGTTGAGTCGTGCGGGCACATACCTCGGGGGAGGACATCATGCGTACCAGGAGGCTTTTGCCTGCGGCAGGAGTCGCGCTGGCACTCGCCGTCGGCGTGTTCGCCGGCACCGCGATGGCCGGAGGAGGGGGGAACGGGCCGAATCCAGCGGCCGGCAAGGCGTCGGTCACGCCCCACTTCTCGACAACCACGGCGGTCAAGGTGAAGGCCGCGGCGGTGATCAACGCGAACGCCACGGTGCAGCGGGCATCGACCCTGCCGTACCACGTCGTGTCGAGCACCAGCATCGGAACCGGCGTCTACGACCTCCGCTTCAGCCACAGCATCACCGGCTGCGCGTGGGTCGGGACGGTGGGCCTTGGCGGGTTCTCGGGCAGCACGGGCCCGGCGCAGATCACCATCACCGGCCGCGCCGGTACCAACAACGGGCTGTTCATCACCACGTTCAACGGTGCGGGCACGCCGACCGCTGAGCCATTCCACGTGATCGTGGTCTGCTGATCGAACCAGCGTCGGGGCCGGCGGAGCTCCCGCCGGCCCCGATGGCTCTCAGACGCCCTCTACGAGAGGCCACCAAGACCAGGGTCTGGCTTCAGCCTGACCCTGCCGAAGCACATCTCGCTACCGAGTGCGGTTATCGTCGAGCCATGGCCACCGACACCGCACGCATCCGGCGCATGCGGACGACCGCGCAGCTCCTGGCCGGCCCTCCCGCCCGCAGCGTGGCCGCGGTGCCGCGCCAGCTGCTGGCCCTGCAGGCCCAGGACCTGCGCGCGGCCCGGCTGGCCGTGCGCGCTCGCAGCGCCGGCATCACGGCGGCCGGCGTGAACGACGCCCTCGACCGACGCGAGGTCGTGATCGGCTGGCTCTGCCGCGGCACCCTGCACATGGTCGAGCCCCGCGACTATCCCTGGCTGCTGGGGCTAACCGGCCCGACACAGCGCCAGGCGAACGCGCGGCGGCTGCTGCAGGAGGGGTTTCCGCCCGGCCGGGCCGACCGGGCCGTGCGCCTGATCGAGCGTGCGCTCGCCGACGGTCCGATGGAGCGAGGTGCGATCGGCCGGATGCTGGCCGGCCGCGACCTCGATCCCGCCGGCCAGGCGCTCGTGCACCTGCTGTTCCAGTCGTCTCTGGCGGGGGCGACGGTGCGCGGGCCGATGGTGCGCGGCCGCCAGACGTTCGTGCTCACCCGCGATTGGCTGGGCACCAGCCCGGCAGGTGAGCTGCGCGGAGCCGACCGGGACAGGGCGCTGGCCGAGCTGGCGCGGCGCTACCTGCGCGGCCACGGCCCCGCCACCCCGGCCGACCTGGCGTTGTGGGCGGGCCTGCCGCTGCGCGACGCGCGGTCCGGGTTTGCCGCCATCGGCGGCGAGCTGCGCGAGATCGGGTCGACGGCGACGCTGATCCGCGGCGCTCGGCGCACGGCGGAGCCGCCGCCGCGGCTGCTGGGCGCGTTCGACGCCTACACGCTGGGCTGGAAGGACCGCGAGTTCGCCGTGCCCGGCGAGCACGCCCGTGAGGTGCGGCGCGACGGATGGATCAAGTCCGTGGTGACCGTGTCCGGCATCGCGATCGGCGTGTGGTCGTCGCGCACCAGCGGGCGGCGCCTGGCCGTCGGTCAGCAGCTGTGGGAGCAGCCGTCCGCGGACGACGCCCGGCTGCTGCGCGAGGATGCGGCCGCCCTGGCACGCTTCGAGGGCCTCGAGCTGGAAACTCCTGTCGGTTAGCGTTTCTCCGACCCGACCAGCGCGGTCGCCACGCCCAGGCCGATGAAGATGCACCCGGTCACCCAGCGCTGCAGGTTGCGCACCGTCGCGCGCCCCTTCACCCATCCGGCTGCGCTGCCCGCCGCGACCGCCCAGGTGCCGTCGGTGATCAGCCCCAGCACCGCGAAGGTCAGCCCCAGCACCACGATCTGCTCCGGGATCGGCGCGCCGTTTCGGTTCACGAACTGCGGCAGGAAGGCGAAGAAGAAGAGCGCCGTCTTCGGGTTGGTGACGTTCACCAGGACGCCCTGGCGGAAGATCAGGCCGAGCCGCGTCTCGCGCGGCGCGGGCGCCTGCGCGCGGGCGGTGCGGTCGACCAGGGTGCGGACGCCCAGGTAGATCAGGTAGGCGGCGCCGATCAGGCGCACCGCCCCGAACGCGATCGACGAGGACACCAGGATCGCCGACAGCCCCAGCGCGGCCGCGGTGATGTGGATCAGCGTGCCGCAGTGCACGCCGAGCGTGGCCATCAGGCCCGCGCGGCGCCCGTGCTCCACGCTCTGCGAGACGATGTAGAGCACGGCCGGCCCCGGGATCAGGAGTAGCACCAGCGCCGTGGCGACGAATGCCAGCCAGGTGGCGAGATCGGGCATGGTGCGAGTCTATCGGCACGAACGACCGCGGTTACAGCCCAATTCCGGTGGTACTCCGTCCGATCGCCCACCTACGCTGTGATTTGATGGCAAACGAGCGCAAAGACACGTTGGCGATGGCGATCGACGTCCGGCTGGCCGAGCTGTGGGCTGAGCTGTTCGAGCTGCGCCCCGAGCACCTCGATATGGAGCTGCTGGGGTGGTTCCTGCGCGCCGCCTACGGCCAGGGCTACACCGACGCCCTGCGCGAAACGCAGCGCGGGCAGCTGTGCCTCGATCTTGGCTACGCCGTGCCCGATACCGCTGCGTGAGCCGCCCTGCGGCTGAACGGCGAACGCCCTTGATACGCTGACGGCGATGACTGCCGCTCCGCGTCTGGTGATCGCGCTTGCCGTCGCAGCTCTGCTGGCGGTGTTCCTGGTCTATCAGGTCGCCCGCGGCTCCGGGCAGCTGGTCGTCACCGTCAGCCAGCTGCGCGCCGACAAGGACGGCGCCGCCAAGCACACGGTGCAGCTCACCGGCACCGCGGTCAGCTGCGAGGGCGTCGACTGCGCGACCGCGCAGGCGCCCTTCACGATGGTTGTGAAGGACGAGGGGTCGACGCAGACCGTGCCGGTGCGCTACTCGGGCGGATCGGTGCCCGACGCCTTCCAGCAGGGCCGGCGGATCATCGTCACCGGGCACATGGCGAACGGCCAGTTCGTGGCCAACCCCGACTCGCTGGTCACGAAGTGCCCGAGCAAGTACTCGGGCGGCGGCTCGGGGGCCTGACCTTGGCCACCGTCGGCAGCGCGCTGCTGCTGCTCGTGCTGGCGCTGGTCACCTACGCCACCGTCGCGTCGGTGCTGGCCGGGTTGCGCCGCGACCGGCGGTTGATGCGCAGCGCCGGCAACGCCGTGATGGCGGCGTTCATCTGCACGGTGTCGGCGGTGGTGCTGCTCGAGATCGCGCTGGTGCGCCACGACTTCTCGATCGCGGTCGTCCTGCAGCACACCAGCCGCACGCTGCCAACGCCCTACCTGCTGACCTCGCTGTGGGCCAGCCAGCCCGGCTCACTGCTGCTGTGGCTGACGGTGCTGACCGGCGCCTCCTCGCTGGTGACGCTCCAGAACCGGCACAAGAACCGTGAGCTGATGCCGTGGGTGACCGCGGTGCTGGGCGGCTGCATGGTGTTCTTCGCATCGATGGCGACGATCATCTCCTCGCCGTTCGAGCGCACCGCCGGCATCGTTCCGCGCGACGGGTTCGGCCTCGACCCGTCGCTCCAGAACCCCTACATGGCCGCGCACCCGCCGGCGCTGTACCTGGGTTACGTCTCGTTCGCCGTGCCGTTCGCGTTCGCCATGGCGGCGCTGATCACGCGCCGCACCGACGCCCGCTGGCTGGCGTCCGTGCGCCGCTGGACGCTGTTCGCATGGGCCTCGCTCGGCGTGGGCATGCTGCTGGGCGCGCACTGGGCCTACGTCGAGATCGGCTGGGGCGGCTACTGGGGCTGGGATCCGGTCGAGAACGCGGCGCTGATGCCGTGGCTGGCCGGCACCGCCTACCTGCACTCGGTGATGGTGCAGGAGAAGCGGGGCATGCTGAAGGTCTGGAACGTGGTCTTGGTCACCGCCACGTTCGCGCTGTCCATCTTCGGCACGTTCCTGACCCGGAGCGGCGTGGTCGACTCGATCCACTCATTCGTGCAGTCGCCGGTGGGGCCGGCGCTGCTGGTGTTCCTGTCGATCGTGCTGGCGTTCGCGACCACGCTGCTGGTGTGGCGGCTGCCCCTGCTCCGCAGCGACCACAAGCTGGAGTCGGTGGTGTCTCGCGAGGCGACGTTCCTGTTCAACAACCTGCTGCTGCTGGCCTTCGCGTTCGTGATCCTGTGGGGCGTGGTGTTCCCGCTGCTGTCCGAGGCGGTGCGGGGCGTGCGCAGCACGGTGTCGGTGCCCTACTACAACTTCTTCCTGGTCGCGTTCGGGCTGCCGCTGCTGGCGCTGACCGGGATCGGTCCGCTGATCGCCTGGCGGCGGGCGACGCCGGGCAGCATCTGGCGCACGTTCCGCTGGCCGGTGATCTCGGCTGCAGCCGGCGGCGCGCTGCTCGCGCTGCTGGGCCTGGGATCGAGCTGGCCGGGGCTGACGGCGTTCTCGCTGTGCATCTTCGTGACGGTCACGATCGGCCTGGAGTTCGCGCGCGGCGCCTCAGCCCGCAGGGCGATCGCCGGCGGCTCCTGGCCGCGCGCTTTGGTCGACCTGGTCAGCCGCAACCGCCGCCGCTACGGCGGCTACGTGGTGCACCTGGCGGTGGTGCTGCTGGTGGTCGGGATCGCCGCCTCCGGCGCCTACGGCAGCGTCAACCAGGCCGTGCTGAAGCCCGGCCAGTCGATGCAGGTGGGCGGCTACACGCTCACCTACACCGGGATGCGGTCGACCACCGGCCCCAACTACGTGGACACGGCCGCGCGGCTGGTGGTGAGCCGTGGCGGCAGCACCCAGGGGACGCTCTACCCGGCCGTGCGCGACTTCACCGACCACACCGTGAAGACGCAGTCGAACGAGGTCGACATCCGCCACGACCTGCGCGGCGTCGACGTCTACACGATCCTGCAGGGCGCCGACCCGAGCAGGAACGAGGTCGTGATCAAGGCGCTGGTGAACCCGATGGTGAGCCTGATCTGGCTGGCCGGCCTGGTGTTCGTGCTGGGCGCCGCCATCACGATCTGGCCCGATCCACGCGAGGCCCGCCAGCTCGCGCGACGCTACTCGACCGCCCTGGCCAAAGAGGCGTGAGCACCGCCATCGAGGCCGCCGTCGTGGCGGTCATCGTCGCCACCGTGGTGGTGGCGGTGGCCTGGCCGTTCCTGTCGCCGGAGCGGGGAGCACCCGAGCAGGCGCTGTCGCCACGCGACCGAAACCGGCTGGAGCTGATGGAGCGCCGCGACGCCGCGTACGCCGGCCTGCGCGACCTGGAGCAGGATCACCGCACCGGCAAGGTCAGCGACGAGGACTACCAGAGCGAGCGCCGGCGGCTGCGCGCGGAGGCCGCGGGCGCCCTGCGAGGGCTTGATACGCTAGATTCCGAGCGCGATACGTCGTCTCCGGAGGAATGACCGTGGGGTTGTGGCAGCGGTTCACGATGATCTTCAAGGCCAAGGCCAGTCGCACGCTGGACCGGGTCGAGAACCCGGGCGAGACGCTCGACTACAGCTACCAAAAGCAGCTGGAGATGCTCCAGAAGACCAAGCGCGGCCTGGCCGACGTGGTCACCGCGAAGAAGCGGCTGCAGCACCAGACCCAGGGGCTCGAGCAGAGCGTCGTCAAGCTCGACGGCCAGGCCCGCCAGGCGCTCTCGGCCGGGCGCGATGACCTCGCCCGCACGGCGCTGGAGCGCAAGGTGCTGGTGCAGGAGCAGCTGCAGGGGCTCGACCAGCAGATCGCCGGGCTCGAGGAGCAGCAGCGCCAGATGGTCGCGCAGCAGCAGGAGCTCCAGCAGAAGGTCGAGGCCTTCCGCACGCAGAAGGAAGTGATCAAGGCGCAGTACTCGGCCGCCGAGGCGCAGGTGCGGATCGGCGAGGCCACGGCCGGGCTGTCGTCGGAGCTGTCGGACATCGGCGCCGCCACGGCGCGGGCGCAGGACCAGGTCGAGCAGATGCGGGCGCGCGCGTCCGCCGTCGAGGAGCTGGTCTCGACCGGCGCCCTGGACGAGGTGGGATCGTCGGGCACATCCTCGCTCGACCGCCAGATCGCGGCGCTCTCCGCGGATACCCAGGTCGATGCCGAGCTGGAGAAGATCCGCACGGAGCTGGCCGCCCCGGCCGCACCGGCCGCGGAGCTGGGCGAGGGTCAGCCGGCCGAGCAGCCCGCGGCGGCGCCGGCCGAGCAGCCGGCCGCAGAGCCGAAGCCCGAGCAGTAGCGCGGGGCGCAGTCGCCTCCGTGCGAGGCGAACGTATGTTCGCTATAGTGTCCGCATGCGGTGGCTACCTGACGAACCGCAGCTGGCGCTGTTCGGCCCCGAGCAGCGAGAGCTGCCCAGCGTGGAGTACATGGCGGTCAACGCGCGGCGGATCATCAACACGCTGCCGGCCTCGTCCCGGATGCCGTTCCGCCACACCATCAACGTCTACCGCGGCTGCCGGCACGCGTGCACCTACTGCTTCGCCCGGCCCACGCACGAGTACCTGGGCCTGAACTCGGGCGAGGACTTCGAGCGGCGGATCGTGGTCAAGGTGAATGCCGTCGAGAAGCTCGACCGCGAGCTGGAGGATCCGGCCTGGAGCGGCGACTCGATCGCGATGGGTACCAACACCGATCCCTACCAGCCGGCCGAGGGCCACTATCGGCTGACGAGGGGGCTGGTGGAGGTGCTGTCGCGGCGGCGCAACCCGTTCTCGATCCTGACCAAGTCATCGCTGATCGTGCGCGACATCGACCTGCTGAGCGAGGCCGCGGGGCGCACGCGCGTGAGCGTGGCGATGTCGATCGGCACCGACGAGGACGCGGTCGCGCGGATCACCGAGCCGGGCGCGGCGTCGCCCAGCAGCCGGCTGGAGGCGATCTCGCGGCTGGCCGCCGCCGGCCTGCGGCCATCCGTGCTGATGGCGCCGATCCTGCCCGGCATCAGCGACGGCGAGGAGCAGATCCGGCGGCTGACCGGGGCCTGCCTGGACGCCGGCGCCGACCACGTCAGCCCGATCCTCCTGCACCTGCGCCCGGGCGTGCGCGAGCACTACTTCGCGTGGCTGGAGCGGGAGCTGCCGGCGCTGGTCGACCTGCACCAGGACGCCTACCGGGCGGGGCCCTACGGGCTGCGCCAGGACCGCGAGCGGGTGGCGTCGATCGTGCGCGACGAGCTCAGCGCGCGAGCAGGTGGATGTCCGGCAGGTTCCGGAAGCGCTGGCGGTAATCGAACCCGTACCCCACAACGAACGCATCGGGGGCCGTGAACCCGACGTAGCGCGGCTCGATCTCGATCAGCCGCCGGTAGGGGCGGTCGAGCAGCGTGCACACCTCGACGGATTCGGCGCCGCGGAACCGC
>DASUHV010000003.1:0-4134 GCA_036273355.1 Gaiellales bacterium | reverse complement strand
CATGACTACTGTCGAGAACGCCGCGGGACGGCGTTTGGCCGAGGTCGAGCATCTCACTGTGGCCGAGCGAGCCGCGCTCGGGAAGGCTGCGCGTGCGAAGACACCTCGCGCCAACCACGCCGAGTTCAAGCCTGCGGCCGGCCGTTCCGATCCGGTCGATCTGCTGGAGGGTCAGGCCAGCACGCGCGTGCCCGAGCTGGTGCCGATTCGCTACGGCCGCATGAGCGTGTCTCCCTTCACCTTCTACCGCGGCGCCGCCCTGCTGCAGGCAGCCGATCTCGCGCACACGCCGTCGTCGGGGCTGCGGGTGCAGCTCTGCGGCGACGCGCACCTGTCCAACTTCGGCGTGTTCGCCTCGCCGGAGCGGCGGCTGGTGTTCGACATCAACGACTTCGACGAGACGCTGCCCGGGCCGTGGGAGTGGGACGTGAAGCGTCTGGCCACCAGCCTGGCGGTTGCCGGGCGGGAGAACGGCTACCCGGAGGCTCAGCGCAAGGCGATCGTGCGAGAGGCCGTCGGCTCCTACCGCGAGACGCTGCGCGAGTTCGCCGGCAAGTCCAATCTCGAGGTCTGGTACGCGCACCTGGACGTGGATGACCTGATGAGCACGATGCGGCAACTCGCTCCGAAAGCGATGCTCAAGCGCGCCGAGAAGGCGCTCGACAAGGCCAAGACCAAGGACAGCATGCAGGTCTTCAGGAAGCTCACGCAGATGGTGGACGGTGAGCCCCGGATCATCGGCGATCCGCCGCTGATCGAGCCGATCGACAGCATCTTCTCGGGCCTTCGCCGCGATCAGATCTACGAGGAGCTGCACAAGATCCTTCGCAGCTACCGCTCGACCCTCCAGTACGACCGCAGGATCCTGCTCGAGGAGTTCCGGCTGGTCGACGTCGCGCGCAAGGTGGTGGGGGTCGGCAGCGTGGGTACTCGGGCCTGGATCGGGCTGCTGCTCGGCCGCGATTCCGACGACCCGCTGTTCCTGCAGCTGAAGGAGGCGCAGGCCTCGGTGCTCGAGGACTTCACCGAAAAGAGCGCCGTCAAGAGCAACGGCGAGCGAGTGGTGAACGGCCAGCACCTGATGCAGGCGTCGAGCGACATCTTCCTCGGCTGGACCGAGGTCACGGGGATCGACGGGGTGAAGCGTGACTTCTACGGGCGCCAGCTGAAGGACTGGAAGGGATCTGCCGAGATCGAGCTGATGGTGCCGCAGGGCATGCAGCTGTACGCGCGCATGTGCGGCTGGACGCTGGCCCGCGCCCACGCCCGCTCGGGCGACCGGATCGCGATCGGCGCCTACATGGGTTCCGGTGACAGCTTCGACCGGGCCATCGCCGAGTTCGCCGAGGCCTACGCCGATCAGAACGAACGGGACTACAAGGCGCTCACCGACGCCATCGCCAGCGGCAGGATCGAGGCCAGGACAGGACTGTAACGCAGCAACTGCTCCCGATCACCCGAAGCGGATGATGGATGCGCCGCGATCAGGTGGTTGGATGGCTGGCCATGGATCATCATCGCGCCCTGCTCATGCTGGCCGTGAAAGATCGAGCCTTTTTCACGCTGGTCGATCAGGATGAGCAGGACAACCTGCACGTCTCGGAGCTGACCGCACAGCAGGCGGCGCTTGCCCGCCTGGCGGCGCTGGTCGCACTGGACGGGGCACAGGTGTCCTTCATCCACGTCGTCGAGGAGGCCATGTCGGCCGGCGCCAGCGTGGACGATCTTGTGGGCACGCTGATCGCGGTGATGCCCTCGACCGGCGCAGACCGCGTGGTCTCGGCCGCCCCCAAGCTGGCGCTCGCGCTGGGCTACGACATCGACGCGGCGCTGGAGGCGTAGGCCGTCTCAGGGGTGTGGGCGGCGTCGGCGCGGAGCAGCAGCGCCGCGCCGGCGAAGAAGCAGACCGCGCCCCAGAAGGTGCCCGAGGTGTCGAGGGCGGCATCCAGCAGATCGCCGGTGGACGGCTGCACCCATCCCGCGATCGCCGATATGCCGAAGAAGATCGAGCCCAGCATGTTCAGCGCCGCGATCCGCCAGCCGGCGTCGGACGGACGCCACGACACCCAGGCGTGGCCCGCCTCGGCGTAGGCCAGCTGGCTTGCCACCAGGAAGCAGATCGAGCCCAGCGCATCCGGCGTCCACACGACCAGGTCGCTCTGCTTCGCGTTCAGGTGTGCGTCAAGCGCCGTGAACGTGGTGACGTTGAAGAACAGCGTGCCGAGCAGCTGCACGACGGTCGCCCACCAGTCGATCCGGCGCACCTCGATCGCCAGCAGCCGCCGTCGTCGGCCGGCCTCGGGCAGCGCCTTGCGGTCGGCGCTGATGCACTCGACGTACTGCAGGTAGGCGGCGCTCGTGAAGAAGATCGAGCCCACGAAGTAGGTGACGGCGTCCGCTCTGGCGCCGACCAGCGTGGAGTAGCCGACCATCGAGCCGGCCACGAAGCAGGCCGAGCCGATCATGAACAGCACGGCGATCCAGCGGCCCAGCGCGCCCCGCCGCTTGCGGTGGCGTCGCGAGGCCCAGTCCAGCAGCCGGCCGTCGGCCTGCCGGTAGCGGACGTGGGTGACGAACGGGCGCGGGCCGTCGGCGCTCACCACCTGCGCCTGCGCCGGCGTCTCGACGTACGCCGGCGAGCCGCTCACTGCTCGCTGGTCGCCGGGCGCAGGTAGGTGACATCCATCGGGATGGCCGGCCGCGCGTCCACCACGATCCGTGACGTCACGGACAGGTCGCCGTCCACATGCAGCAGCTCGCCGACCTCGAACAGCCGCCAGTCGGGGTGCTCGTCCAGCGGCTCGCTGGCGACCAGCACGGCCGGATGGCGCGACAGGTGCTCGGAGTGCACGCGCATCGTCTCGCTGCTGCCGTGCAGCGGGCGCGACCCCTGGGTGCCGCCGGCCTCGCGCTCCAGCACGTACAGCTCGTGGGTCTCCGGGTAGCGCAGCGCCCACAGCCCCTCGGGGGTGGTCAGCACCAGGTTGATCGCGTAGATCGGGATGTTCGCCGCGAGCCATGCCGCCGCGTCGGCGATGCCGGCCGACACGTCGCCGTCGCGCCGCTCGGTGCAGCTCGTGATCAGCGCGAACATCCGCTCCGAGTCGGTGTCGCCCTGCACCAGTCCCAGCTGGTCACCCAGCTGGCGCTCCAGCCTCGGCAGGTCGCCGATGGCGCCGTTGTGGGCCATGATCCGGCCCCCCATCGCGAACGGATGGGTGTTCTGCGGCGCCGGGGCGCCGGTCGACGCCTTCCGCACGTGGCCGGTGAACGTCGTCGACGTCAGGTGCCGGGCCTCGCCGGCGAATGCCATGTCCTCGTAGGCGGCGATCGGCTGCTTGTCCAGCACCGGCGCGCCCTCGGGATTGAAGATGCCAAGGCCGGTGCCGTCGGCGTTCTGGCGGCTCTGCTGGGAAAGGCTGTCCGGCGCCTCCAGCAGCCAGAAGCGCGCGTGGACACGGTGCGGTGCTGCGGTCAGTCCGAACAGGCGGCACATGGGACGGCTCTCCCTCGCTCTCTCAGTGGTGGAAGGCCTGCTCGGAGGCGTCGTGCTGCGGCTCGGGCTGCTTCTGCAACCGCGGCAGCTGCCGCTTCATGTCGTCGATGAACAGGTCGGCCAGGTCGTGGGTGAAGCCTCGGCGCACCACCACCCGCAGCGCCGCCAGGTCGGTGCGGTTCTTGGGGAACGTGTAGGCCGGAAGCTGCCAGCCGCGCTCGCGCATGGCGCTGGACACGTCGAAGGCCGTGAAGTTGTCGATCTCGTCCTTGACCTTGAACGCGAACACCGGCAGCTGGTCTCCGCGCGTGATCAGCTCGAACGGCCCCAGCTCGGCGACCGCGGCCGAGAGGCGCGTGGCGACCTCGCGGCTGTACAGCTGGACGGCCTGGTAGCCCTCGAAGCCGAGGCGCAGGAAGTTGTAGTACTGCGCCACCACCTGGGCACCGGGACGCGAGAAGTTGAGCGCGAACGTGGGCATGTTGTCGCCGAGGTAGTTGACCCAGAAGATCAGGTCCTCGGGCAGCGCCTTCGCGTCGCGCCACACGATCCAGCCCACGCCCGGATAGACGAGGCCGTACTTGTGTCCGGAGGCGTTGATGGAGGCCACCCGCGGCAGCCGGAAATCCCATTCCAGG
>DASUHV010000002.1:0-4268 GCA_036273355.1 Gaiellales bacterium | reverse complement strand
GAGGGGCGCAACCGGCAGGTGCGCCGGATGTGCGAGGCGGTGGGACACCCGGTGCTGTATCTGCACCGGTCGGCCTACGCCGGCCTTACGGTGGAGGGCCTGGCACCGGGGCGGTGGCGAGAGCTGGAGCGAGCCGAGCTCGACCGCCTGCGCGGCGCGTGAGATCCGTGCGGATCGCCACTTGACATAACCGGGACGGCTTTGCGATACTGCCGCTAACACTTCCCTTACAACTGGGAAGCGTCGGAGGAGCAGGGCAGCTCAGGCGCGCGGCGGGCGCTTCACCCGCCGCGCGGGGGTACCCGAAAGCCCATGGCGTCGAGCATCTCGGCGAGCGTGGGGTCGGCCACCTGAGAGGCGCGGCCGCGGCCCCGTTCCAGGATGCCGTTCAGCTCCGTCTCGTTGGCGCGCAGCTCCAGGTAGCGCTCCCGGATCGGCCGCAGCAGCTCGACGACGGCGTCGGCCACGTCTCCCTTGAAGTCGCCGTAGCCCTTGCCCTCGTAGGCGGTTTCGATCGCCTCCGGCGACTCGCCGGTGGCCACGGACAGGATCTCGATCAGGTTCTCGATGCCCTGCTTGCCCTCGCCGCGGCGCACCTCGCGGCCGGAGTCGGTCACCGCCGAGCGGATCTTCCTGGCGACCACCTCGGGCGGGTCGACCACCAGCACGGTGCCCTGCGGCGTGCCGCGGGTGGTCGACATCTTGTTGTCCGGTTCCTGCAGGTCCATCACGCGGTCGCCGCTGGCCGGGATGGCCGCCTCCGGCAGCGGGAACAGCTCGCCGAAACGCGAGTTGAAGCGCTGCGCGATGTTCCGGGCCAGCTCCAGGTGCTGGCGCTGATCGTCTCCCACGGGGACGCGGTCGGCCTTGTAGAGCAGGATGTCGGCGGCTTGCAGCACCGGGTAGGTGAACAGGTCGGCGCTGACGGAATCGCGGCCGGTGCTCTTCTCCTTGAACTGGGTCATGCGGTTCAGCTCGCCCATGGTGGCAACGGAGCCCAGCAGCCAGGCGCCGTAGGCGTGGGCGGCCACGTGGCTCTGCACGAACAGCGTGCAGCGTGCCGGGTCGAGACCCGCCGCGAGCAGGGTCGCGGCCGTGTCCAGCGTGTTCTCGTGCAGGGCCGCCGGCTCGTAGGGCACCGAGATCGCGTGCAGGTCGACGACGCAGTAGAAGGCCTCGCCCTTGTCCTGGTCGGCCACGTAGTGGCGGATGGCCCCGATGTAGTTGCCGAGGTGCTTGGTACCGGTCGGCTGGATGCCCGAGAAGACGCGTGCCATGGATCGGCAATCCTAGCCACCCAAGTAGACTGAACGTCCCATGGCAACCACCCAGCCAACCTGGTCTCCGGCCTCCTGGAGGGAGCGTCCCGCGCTCCACCAGCCGGACTGGCCCGACCCCGTCGCGGCCGAGGCGGCGCGCGAGCGCCTGGCCGCGATGCCGCCGCTGGTGTTCGCCGGCGAGGCACGGCGGCTGCGTGAGTCGCTGGCGCAGGTGGCGGCCGGGCGCGCCTTCCTGCTGCAGGCGGGAGACTGCGCTGAGTCGTTCAACGACTTCTCGGCGGTCAGCATCCGCGAGAAGCTGAAGGTGATCCTGCAGATGGCGGCCGTGCTCACGTACGGCTCGATGCTGCCCGTCGTCAAGCTGGGCCGGATCGCCGGTCAGTTCGTGAAGCCGCGGTCGTCGCCGACCGAGCTGGTGGACGGGATCGAGCTGCCCAGCTTCCGCGGTCACATGGTGCACGGCGACGAGCCGAACGCCGCCGCCCGCGTCTTCGACCCGGCCCGGATGGTGCAGGGCTACCACCAGTCGGCGTCGACGCTGAACCTGCTGCGTGCCTTCACCAAGGGCGGCTTCGCCGACCTCACCAAGGTGCACCTGTGGAACCAGGAGTTCGTCGCCTCATCGCCGGAGGGCCGCCGCTACGAGGCGATCGCCCTCGAGATCGAGCGCGCTCTGCGGTTCATGGCCGCCTGCGGCATCGACCTGGAGGCCGAGCGCAACCTGCACGAGGTGGACGTCTGGACCAGCCACGAGGGCCTGCTGCTGGACTACGAGCAGGGGCTGACCCGTCGTGACTCGCTGACCGGCGACTGGTACGACTGCTCGGCGCACATGCTCTGGATCGGCGAGCGCACCCGTGCCGCCGACGGCGCCCACGTCGCGTTCTTCGCCGGCGTCCACAACCCGATCGGGGTGAAGCTGGGGCCGGCCGCGACCGCCGCGGACGTGACCGCGCTGTGCGAGGCCCTGAACCCCGGGCGCATCCCGGGCCGGCTGACGCTGATCGCGCGCATGGGCGCGGGCCGGGTGGAGGAGACGCTGCCGCCGCTGCTGCGCGCCGCCCGCCAGGGCGAGCACCCGGTCGTCTGGGTGTGCGACCCGATGCACGCCAACATGTTCAAGACCGAGTCCGGCTACAAGACCCGCCGCTTCGAGGACATCCTGAGCGAGATCCAGGGCTTCTTCGCGGCCTGCTTGAGCGAGGGCGCCTGGCCCGGCGGCGTGCACCTCGAGTTCACGGGCGAGCACGTCACGGAGTGCCTGGGCGGCTCGGAGGAGGTGCTCGAGGATCATCTCGACCGCAACTACGCCACGCTCTGCGACCCCCGCCTGAACGCGCGCCAGTCCCTGGATCTGGCCTTCCGCGTGGCCGAGCTGATGCGCGCGGCCGAGGAGCGCGGCGCCCCGCACCTGCCATGAGGGTGGCGGTGATCGGACTCGGCCTGATCGGGGGCTCGCTGGCGCTGGCCGCGACCGCCCGCGGCGACCAGGTGGTGGCCACCGACCGGGACGAGACGGCCGGTGAGATCGGCCTCGAGCGGGGTGCGATCGCGCGGTTCGAGCCGACCATCGACGGGGCGCTGGACGGCGCCGACCTGGCCTTCGTGTGCGGCCCGGTGGCCGAGCTGGCGTCGCTCACCGGCCAGGCGCTGGAGGCGGCTCCGTCCGGATGCGCCGTGTCCGACGTGGGATCGACCAAGGGCCGGCTGGTGGCGCAGGTGGGAGCCAACCCGCAGTTTGTGGGCGGGCATCCGGTGTGCGGGTCGGAGGCGCGGGGCGTCGCGAACGCGCGGCCGGAGCTGTTCGACGGCGCCACCTGGTTCCTGACGCCGGTGGCCGAGACCGACCCGACGGCGCACCGGCGGCTGCACACCTTCGTGTCCTCGCTGGGCGCGCGGCCGGTCGCGATCGACCCGGACGCCCACGACCGGCTGGTGGCGCTGACCAGCCACCTGCCGCACGCGCTCGCGAACGTCCTCGTCAACCAGGCCGGCGCCGGCAAGGTGGACGGCCACGACCCGCTGGCGGCCGTGGGTGGGTCGTTCCGCGACATGACCCGCGTGGCCGGCGCCAACCCGCGCATCTGGGTGGACATCTTTCTGGACAACCGCACTGCGCTGCTCGACGGCCTGCGCGACCACAGTCGCCGCGTCGACGACCTGACCAGGGCCCTCGAGCGGGAGGACGCCGGGTTCGTGGCGCGCTGGATCGCCGAGGCTTCCGGCCATCGCCGCCGCCTGCTGGAGGTCGCCTACCCGGCCACGCCGGAGGACCTGTACCGGGTGCGCGTGCACGTGCCCGACCGGCCGGGTGTGCTGTCCGGCATCACACAGGCGCTGGGAGCCGAGGGCATCAACATCGAGGACTTCGAGCTGCACCACGTGTCGGCCGACCGCGGCGGCACCGTGGTCGTCACCATCGCCGGCCAGGCCGAGGCGGAGCGGGCCGTGGCGTTGCTGGACGCGCAGGGCTACGGGGCGATCGCGGCGCCCGCTGTCGATGAGTGAGGATCTGCTGCAGGTGGCACCGGCGGGCGCGCTCGTGGGCGAGCTGAGCGTCCCCGGTGACAAGTCCATCAGCCACCGCGCCGTGATGGTCGGCGCCCTCAGCGACGACCGGGTGACGGTCAGCGGGTTCGGCATCTCCGCAGACACGCTTGCGACGGTCGAGGCATTCCGGGCGATGGGCGTCCCGATCGAGCGCGTCGGCGACGACGGGCTGGTGATCGAGGGCGTGGGCATGCGCGGACTGCGGCCGCCCGACGGCGTGATCGACGTGCGCAACGCGGGCACGCTGATGCGGATCCTGCCGGGCATACTCGCTGGCCAGGACGGCACCTTCACGCTGGACGGCGACGAGAGCATCCGCCGCCGGCCGATGCGCCGGATCGCCGACCCGCTGGAGCGGATGGGCGTGTCGATCGAGACCAGCGAGGGGTTGCCGCCGGTGACGGTGCACGCGACCGGCGCGGTCGAGCCGATCAGCTA
>DASUHV010000001.1:0-23117 GCA_036273355.1 Gaiellales bacterium | reverse complement strand
TGGGACAGCCGCATCGCCAGCGACGAGCTCTAGAGCCGATCGTCGCGAAGATTCCACTAGATTGCCAACGATGTACCGGTGGTTCTCGCCCATGTGGTGCTCGACCAGACCGAGAGCTGGCCGTGGCGGTCGGTGAGTCGTCCCCCACCGCCGGCCAGGCCGGCGACCTGAGCGGCGCGTGGATCGATCGCGACCTCAGCTGGCTCGAGTTCAACCGGCGGGTGCTGCACGAGGCGCTGGACGAGCGTACGCCGCTGCTCGAGCGTGTCAAGTTCCTGGCCATCTTCAGCGCGAACCTCGACGAGTTCTTCATGAAACGGATGTCGCGGCTGGCAGACCCCACCGGCCTGGCCGCGCCCGCTCACCGTGAGCTGGCCGCGCGGATCCGCGCGGTGGTGACGTCGATGCTGGTCGAGCAGGCCGCCTGTTACACGCAGGTGCTGCGCCCGCGGCTGGCCGAGCACGGGATCCGCCTGGTCGGCTGGGGCGACCTCGACACGGCCCAGTGCGACGAGGCCTCCGCCGTGTTCGAACGCGACATCTCGCCGGTGCTGACGCCGCTCAGCCTGGATGCCGCGCACCCGTTCCCCTACGTCTCGAACCTCTCGACCTCGTGGGCGTTCCAGCTCGAGGATCCGGTCACCGGCGAGGCGGTGCTGGTGCGTCTGAAGCTGCCCACCGACCTGCCCCAGTGGCTGCGGCTGAAGGCGGTCGACTCGTCAGAGTGGGTGTTCGTCGGCCTCGACCAGGTGATCCGGGCCAACGCCGAGCGGCTCTTCCCGGGAATGGTCGTTGCCAGCGCCAGCCTGTTCCGCGTCTGCCGCGACGCCGACGTGGAGCTGGACGAGAACGACGGGCTCAGCAAGCGGGCGATGGTCGAGGAGGAGCTGCGCCAGCGCCGCTTCGAGCCGGTCGTCCGGCTCGAGGTGCAGCCGGACGCCGACTCCGCCATGGTGGCCGAGCTGGTCGACCGCTTCGGCCTGGGGCCGGACGCCGTCTACGAGATGAGCGCCCTGCTCGACTACACGACCCTGTTCGAGATCGCCGGCCTGGACGTTGCCGAGCTGCGTGACCGGCCCTGGACGCCGCTCGCGCCGCGAGCGTTGGAGGCGGCCCCGGACGCCGACATCTTCTCCGCGATCCGCAGCGCCGACATCCTGCTGCACCACCCCTACGAGAGCTTCTACGCGAGCGTTGAGCGGTTCATCCGCGAGGCGGCCGACGATCCGCAGACGCTGTCCATCAAGATGACCGTCTACCGGGTGGGCGACGACACGCCGTTCGTGCGCTCGCTGATCGCGGCGGCAGAGGCCGGCAAGCAGGTCGCCTGCGTGATCGAGCTGAACGCGCGCTTCGACGAAGAGCGCAACCTGCACTGGTCGCGGGAGCTGGAGCGGGTCGGAGCCCACGTCATGTTCGGGGTGACCGGCCTCAAGACGCACAGCAAGGTCGCGCTCGTTGTCCGCAACGAAGACGGAGTCATCCGCAGCTACGCCCACATCGGCACGGGCAACTACCACACGCGGACGGCGAAGCTGTACGAGGACCTCGGGCTGCTCACGGCCGACCCGTTCATCACCGGCGACGTGGTGTCGCTGTTCCACTACCTGACCGGGCGTTCGCGGACGCCGTCGTTCTCGGAGCTGCTGGTTGCCCCGCTGCACATGCGGGCGCGGTTCGTCGAGCTGCTCGAGGCCGAGATCGCGAACCAGGAGGCCGGACGCCCGGCCCGGATCGTCTGCAAGATGAACCAGCTCGAGGATCCCGAGATGTGCGCCCTGCTGTCCCGCGCCTCCGGGGCGGGCGTGCCCGTCGACCTGATCGTGCGCGGGCTGTGCTGCCTGGCGCCGGGGGTGCCGGGGCTGACCGAGAACCTGCGCATCCGGTCGGTGATCGGGCGCTTCCTCGAGCACTCGCGGATCTTCCACTTCGCGAGCGGCTCGGAGGATCCGCTGGAGGGGACGTTCCTGATCGGCTCCGCCGACTGGATGACCCGCAACCTCTCGGAGCGGGTCGAGGCGGCCGTCCCGATCACCAAGCCGCGCCTGCGCGCGCGGCTGTGGGAGATCCTCGAGATCTGCCTGGCCGACCGGCGAAACGCGTGGGAGCTGCAGTCCGACGGCAGCTACGTCCAGCTTCAGCCCGATCCATACGATGCCGCCGGCCAGGAGGGGACGCATGCCACGCTGATGCGTCTCGCGACCGAGCGAAACCGCGTCGACGGCGCCGCGATCGCGGTCGCTGGCGGCGACGGGTGAGCCCGCGGTACGCCCATCCCGTCGGCGTCTCGATGGGCGACATGGTGCCGCCTGAGCGGATCGGCGAGCGTGCGCGATGGCTGGAGGGGCTCGGCTACTCGCACATCATGATCCCCGAGGACTACTTCTACGTGCCGGCGCTGGTGGGCGCGACGCTGGCGCTTCAGGCGACGGAATCGGTGCCTGTCGGGACGAGCATCGTCTCCGGTCTGGTACGCCACCCGGCGGTGCTCGCGATGGAGATCGCCGGCATCAGCCGCGCGTTTCCGGGGCGGTTTCGTCCCGGCATCGGCCTGGGCTTGCCCGACTGGCTGCGGCAGATGGGGATCATGCCCGCGAAGCCGGTTGCCGCCCTGCGTGAGAGCGTGACGTCGGTCCGGCGGTTGCTGGCCGGGGAGACGATCAGCGTCGAGGGCAAGCACTTCTCGCTCGACCAGATCGGCATCACGCACCCGGCCACCGAGCGTGTGCCGATCGCGATGGGGGTGAGCGGGCCGATGCTGCTGAGCCTCGCAGGGGAGCTGGCCGACACCACGCTGTTCGCGGCATCGGCCGGCGTCGAGTACTTCAGGTTCGGCCGCGAGCGGGTCGAGAAGGGGATGGCGAAGGCCTGCCGTCCGCCGGATGCGATGGCCTACGCCACCGTCGCGCTCACGTGCGTCGACCCGGACGGGGATCGCGCACGGGCGGCCGCGCGGCCGATCCTGGGCTCGTTCCTGGGGGAGTTCGGGGTGAACACGATGACCGACGCGTACGGCATCTCCGACCAGCTGACCGCGCTGATCGAGCGCCACGGGGCCGAGGCCGTCGCCGACGAGATGCCGGACGAGTGGCTGGAGGACCTGACGCTCGTGGGCACGCCGGCCGAGGTGGTCGTGAAGATGCGGCGCTGGTTGGAGGGCGGCCTCGATTCGATCTGCATCTTCTGGCCCGACCCCGAGCTGGAGGACAGCACCTTCCGGCACGTCGCCGAGCAGGTGATCCCCGCGCTCTAGGACGGTGCGGCGTCAAGCCGCTTTTCGAACCAGTGATGCGCGTAGGCCTCCGAGTTGAACGCCTCCACCTCTCGGTAGCCGGCCTTGCGATAGAGGGCGATCGCCTCCGTCAGCGACCGGTTCGTCTCCAGGCGAACGGTGTCGGCGCCGGCAGACGCCGCGTGCCGCTCCAGCTCCCGCAGCAGCCTGCCGCCGAGGCCGAGGCCACGCACCTCCGGTGACACCCACATCCGCTTCAGCTCGACGGGCCGGCACGGGCGGATCTTGAGCGCCCCGCAGCCCACCGGCCGGTGACGGAGGTGTGCCACCAGCAGCAGCCCGGTGGGCGGCTTCAGCTCGTCGATCGGGGCGGCGATGCTGATGGCGGGATCGAAGCCGTCCTCGAACCGCTCGCCCAGCTCGGCGAAGTACTGCTCGATGCACCAGCGCGCGCCGGCGTCGGCCGGATCGGCAACGGTGATGGTGACCAGCGAGGCGCGCATCAGCCGCTCGACCTCGTCCATCGCCGCCACCAGCCGCGCGCGCTGCGACTGCTCGAGCGGCTCCAGCATCGACGCCGCGAGACCGTCCGAGAGGCGATCGAGCTCTGCGCGCTCCGCCCGGCCCTTCGCCGTCAGGCGGGCTCGGCGCACGCGGCGGTCCGGGCTCCCGGGCTCGACCACGACCAGCCGTTCCGACTCCAGCGAGCGCAGCAGCCGGCTGGCGTAGCCGGCGTCGAGGCCCAGCCGCCGGCGCAGGTCGCGGACGTCGACGCCGTCGGTACCGATCTCCCACAGCAGGCGCGTCTCGCCCAGCGGCCGGCCGCGGCCGAGGTAGCTCTCGTCCAGGGCGCCCACCCGCTCCGTGACGGTGCGGTTGAAGCGGCGCACGCTCGCGACCGTCTCGACGTCCATTGTTTGACTCTAGTCAAAGAGTCCCAGTCCGGTCAAGCCGTGCGACGGGTGGCTCAGTCGCTCCACCAGCCCTGCTCCATGTCGGCGTCGCGGGGATCGTCACCGGCGCCGAACGCCAGGTACTCGACTCCCTCCGGCCCGGCCTCGACGGCGCGCATGGTGTCCTCGTCGATCCGGATCGCATCCCACTGCCCCAGCTCCACGATCTCGTCCTCGACCTTGACCCGGGCGGAGCCGCGCACCACCACGTAGACCTCCTCCTGGTGTGCGTGCTTGTGCGCGAACGGGATCCGGAAGCTGGGCGCCAGCGTGAAGAGGCTCAGGCCCAGCGACTTGCCCTCCAGCGGGGTGCGCGCAAAGCGCGCCTGCATCTCGGCGGGCATCCCGAAGTTGGGCGCCTGGTCCTCGACCTGCCTGAGGTTGGTCTTGGTGTAGCTGCTCATTGGTCTTCCATCCTTCGTTTCGCTGAGGCGCCGATACCCGGAACCGGCGCGACCCTACCAGCCGATGTCGGGTCGGATCCAGCTCAGCTCGCGGGGGGTTGGAAGGGGTCGAGCTGGCTGGTACAGTCAACCCGCGAGTGGGTCTGAGCTTTCGGTTGAGGAGGGGGCACATGGAGCGGATTACCCACACCCACTGGGGACGGAGACTGCGCCTGCTGGGAGTCGTGGGCGCTCTCGCTGCCATGGCAGCGATCGCGCCGTCCAGCGCATCGGCCGCCACGCTGGTCAAGTCGTTCGGCTTCCCGGGCCCTGCCGGCCTCTACGCCTACGGCATGGACTGGGACAAGTCCGACAACACCATCCTGGTATCCGACTACTGGAACTACCGGGTGAAGCGCTACACCACCGACGGCGTCTATATCGGCACCGTCTCCAAGCCCGATCCGCTCGGCACCGGCAGCGGCATCGGCGCGCCGTACGACGTCGAGGCCGACCAGATCGGCAACCCGGCGGCCGCGCCGCTGTGGGTGGCCGACCAGGGCAACTCGCGCATCGTCGAGTTCTCGCACACCGGCACGTTCATCCGCAGCATCGGCAGGAACGGCCACGGCACCGGCGGCCACGCGTACCCGGTCGGGTGCGGCAACGGGGCGATGACCATCCCCACCCACATCTTCGCCGACCCGGTCTCGAGCCAGCTGTACGTCTCGGATCCGCGTTGCCGGCAGGTCTACATCTTCAACCACACGACCGGCGCCTACGTCGGCTCGTTCCACTGGCCGGGTGGCTTCACACCGATTCCGCGCGGGATCGCCGGCGATGCCAGCGGCATCTACGTGGTCGAGCACAACACCCGCTCGATCTACGAGTTCAACCGCTCCGGCACGCTCATCAAGAAGCTGGCCACCAACAGCGCCATGAACGATCCGCGCGGCCTCGACATGGGCGGCGGGTCGATCTACGTGGTGTCCGCCATCAAGAACACGGTCTATCAGTACTCGGAGTCGAGCGGCGCCCTGATTCGCTCCTGGGGCCACACCGGTGGCGGGACGTCGGGGCCGGCCTTCGACTCCATCCGTTTCCCGGCTGTTGACGGCAGCGGCAACGTCTACGTGGGCGACACCTGGGGCTGCCCTGCCTACAACGGGCCGGCGTGCACCGGCAAGGATCCCGGCTACCGGGTCTACAAGTACAACTCGTCCGGCCAGCCGGTGTCGCTCAGCGCGCGGGCGTGCACCTGGTCGCTGAGCGGCACGTGTGATCTGGGGTCGACGCAGCCGCCGCCACGGGGCGGGTTCAACCAGCAGAACGGCATCGCGATCAACCCGGCCGACGACTCGCTGTTCGTGGTCGACACGTTCGAGCAGCGCGTGCAGAAGTTCAACACGGCCAGCACATGCACAAGCGTCTCCAGCTGCCCGGCCTGGGAGCTCCAGTTCGCGGGGCGATCGAGCGCCGGCACCGACAGCGAGGGCGTCGGCTACCCGCGCGCGCTCACGTTCGGCGACGGCAGGGTCTGGATCGGTGACAACAACAACGACGTGCAGGCCTGGACGCCCGGCGGCACCAGCACCAGCCAGCCGGCCCAGTTCGTCCACCGGTTCGGGTCACAGGGCAAGTCACCCGGCCAGTTCTCGGGCGGCGTGCAGGGGCTGCGCGTGCAGGGCGGGCGCGTCTACGCCACCGACTACGTGGGTTGCCGGCTGCAGGTGTTCGATGAGGCCAAGCTGCTGACGGTCGGGCTCGGAACGTCCGCGCTCGAGGCGCTGGTCGGTGACACCGGGTGCACGACCATGAAGGGCCCGCGCGGCGTCGCCGTCGACCCCTCGAATCCGGCCATCGTGTATGTGGCCGAGACCGGCGCCAACCGGATCACGAAGTGGAACCTGAACCTGGGCAGCCCGGGAAGCCCGGGCGGCGGCACGGCCACCCGCATCACCAGCTGCGGCCTCAGCAAGCCCTGGGGCATCACCTACCACGCCGGCGCCTACTACATCGGCGACGTCGGGCACAGCCGGATCATGAAGCTGAACCCGGCCACGAACGCGTGCAGCGTTGTGGTGAGCGGGCTGCCGAGGGGCGTCAACTTCGTCGAGTTCGACAGCGCTGGGCGCATGTACGCCAGCGACAACAGCAAGAAGATCCTGGTCTATTCGGGCGTCAGCTAGCGGGGCTTCCTAACCAGGCGCGGCCGCACGCGTCCTAGCTCGCGAGTGGCGAACGATCGGTTGGCGGGGAGCGGGTACTGGCGGCTGGCCTGGGGCCGGCTGCGCCGCGACCCGCTCGCGGTGGCAAGCGGCTCGCTGCTGCTGTTCGTGTTCTTCGCCTGCTTCATCGGCGCGCCGCTGCTCGCCGCCGCGCTCGGACACGGCCCCGACACGATCTTCTCGAGCGCCGTCCACGACTTCACGCCGGTCGGCCTGTGGACGCGGGTGCCGAACGCCAACTACACCGGTGAGCACGTGACCGGGACGACCCTGATGGTGCTGGGCGCGGATGGCACGGTCGGACGCGACGAGCTGATGCGCCTGCTCTACGGCGGGCAGGCGACGATCGAGGTCGCCCTGGGAGCGACGCTGATCGGCGTCACGATCGGATCGACCCTCGGCACCCTCGCCGGGTACCTCGGCGGCCGCGTGGACGGCGTCGTCGTGTGGGTGACCAACTTCGCCCTGGCCTTTCCGGTGCTGCTGATGGCGATCGCGCTGGGAGCGACGGTGTCCGACCGCTACAGCCGCTACACGCTGAACGGGCTGGTCGAGCCGGGAGTGCTCTCGCTGGCGGTCTTCCTGGGCATCTTCATCTGGCCCTATCCCGCGCGGCTGGTGCGGGTGCAGGTGCTGGAGCTGCGCGAGCGCCCGTTCGTGGAGGCGGCCAGGATGATCGGCAGCGGTCGTCGCAGGATCCTGCGGACGCACATCTTCCCGCACATGATCCCGATCCTGATCCCGCCGGCCACGATCATGTTTGCGACCACCATGCTGCTGGAGGCGTCGTTCTCGATGCTGGGCGTCGGCATCGACCCGAACACGGCCAGCTGGGGCGGCATGCTGGCGTCGCAGATCGGCTGGCTGACCGCGCTCGCGTCGGGCGAGAGCATCTCCCTCACCAGCAGGCTCGTGGTCGTCCCCAGCCTGGCCGTGCTGCTGACGGCCGGCGCGGCGGCGCTGCTGGGCGAGCAGATCCGCAAGGCCCTCGACCCGACGGGCGTCTGACCGGTGGCCGGCTACATCGTCCGCAGGATCCTGACCGGGCTGGCGATGATCTTCGCGCTGACCGTGATCACCTACCTGGTGTTCGCCACCGTGCCCGCCGACCCGGGCATCTACCTCACCGGCCTGCGCACGACGCCGGCCAAGCTGAAGGCCGCCGACCACGCGCTCGGCGTGGATCACCCGATCTACATCCAGTACCTGCACTTCGTCCAGGGGCTGCTGCACGGCAACCTCGGCAACTCCTACGCGTCCGGCACCCCGGTCTCGAGCATCATCCGCGCCGCGTTGCCCGTGACCGCGGCGATCGTGATCGGCGGCGCCGTCCTGCTGGTGGTCACGGCCCTGCTGATCGGCGTCGGATCGGCGCTACGGCCGCACACGCTGTTCGACCGCACGCTGAACGCGCTGATCCTGTGCGGCGTCGCCCTGCACCCGCTTGTGGTGGGGCTGATCCTGCAGAGCGTCTTCGTGTACACGATCCCGCTGGCGCCGACCAGCGGCTACTGCCCGCTCACCGGGTCCGGCTCGTGCGGCGCGCACGCGTGGGCGGCGCACCTGGCCCTGCCCTGGATCACGTTCATGCTGTTCCTGCTGCCGCTCTACGCCCGGGTGATCCGCACGCAGGTGCTGGGCCTGCTGACCCAGCCGCACGTCGTCGCCGCCCGCGCCAAGGGCGCGTCCGAGACCAGGGTGCTGCGCGTGCACGTGTTGCCGCTGCTGATACCGACGCTTGCGACCATGCTCGCGATCGACGTCAGCACCTCGCTGATGGCGGCGATCTACATCGAGGCGGCGTTCGCGCTGCCGGGCATCGGCACCCAGGCGCTGCAGGCGCAGGTCGGCTTCCTCGGGCTCGACCTGCCGGTGATCGTGGGCCTGGTCACGGTCGTCGCCACGGCGGTGATCATCTCCAACGTGGTCGCCGACATCATCGCCGCCAAGGCCGATCCACGCATCGTGGTCGCTCGTCGCACGTTCTCCTAGACCGCGTAGGCGGCACCCGGCCCCGCCAGACCAGGGCCGGGTGCCGCCTCGCGAACCGCGCTACTGCGCGGGCCCGCCGCCGAATCCCGACTGCGTTGCCGTGACGTGGAAGCTCTTGTCCAGCTTCACGGTCACGTAGCTGCCGTCGGGCTTCTGCAGGTGTGCCTCGTAGGCCGCTCCGGCGGAGTCGGTCTCGACGCGGATCACCTTGGCGCCGGGCACGGCGGCAAGCGCCGCCGCTTTCGCCCTGGACGCGGTCGAGCCGCTCAGCAGCGTCTCGCCCGGCCCGTGGCTCATCGTCGCCGGGTTGCCGGCCCCGGCAGGCGGCGGCCCGGACGGCCCGTTTGCGGCGAACACCGGTGCCGACTGATTGGTCGACCCGGAACTGCCGGTTGCCGCGTTTGCGATGCCGGCCGCGCCGACCACCGCTCCCAGCGCCAGCGCGCCGGTCACGACCCATGTGCGTGCCGTGTTCGCGATCATGTCGTCCTCCTTTTCGTCGTCCCGCTCCGGTTCGGCGGGGTGTCAGGAGGGTTGCCCCCCGGCCTGTCGGGTCGGTGAGGGCGGGGTGTGAGTTCGCTCAGAGTCGACCGCCACGATGCTCAGCGATCTCACAGGCGGCGCCAACCGAACCTTCAAGGCGGCCGGGTTGACTGTGAGCAGACCACCGACCAAGGAGCAGAACGTGACATACCGACATGCCATAGCAGGCGCGCTGATCCTGAACATCCCCATGCTGGTCGCCGCCGCGTACCTCCCGGCGGCTGCCACGGCGACCATGGCGGTCTGCCTGGCCGCGCTTGGCGCCGCCCTGGGCACGCTGGCCGGGTGGGGCATCGAGCAGCAGCGCTCGCGCGGCGCGGAGAGCATGTTGCCGGCTGAGCGCCCGCGCTACGCCGAGGCCGCGTAGAACGGCCGGGGTCAGGCGGCCGCAGCGGCCGCGTTGACCCCGGCCCAGAAGTCAACGGCCACCGGCTCGGGCACGGGTGACGTGAGGCCGCGCTGTCCGAACAGGATGCCCGTGACGCCGCTTCGCTCGCTCGATCGCCAGGCGGTGCCGGTACCGCCGGTCCAGCCGATCCCGCACGGAAGCGGCTGGGGGCCGGCACCGTCGGCCGGCACCGCCAGGCCCAGGCCCCAGCCGCCGTGGTCGCCCAGGAACAGCGCCGAGGCCTCCCGCTGGTCCGCGGTCAGGCGGTCCGTCGTCATGAGCGCGACCGTCTTCGCCGCGAGCACCGGCCCGCCCGGGCCCGTGCCGCCGGCCAGCAGCATCGAGACGAACGACCAGTAGTCGTCGACGGTGGACACCAGCCAGCCGCTGGCGTCCGGGAACGAGGTGGGGCTGCCCCACCAGCTGTCGGCGGGGTCGTCCAGCACCCCCAGCCGTCCGGTCTCGGGATCTGGCCCGTAGGCGGTGGTGAGGCGGCCCAGCCGCTCCGCGGGGACCGTGAACCCGGTGTCGGCCATTCCCAGCGGATCGAGTATGCGCTCGCGCAGCACCGACTCCAGATCCCGGCCGCCGGCCCGCGCCAGCAGCACGCCCAGCACCTGGGCGGATGTGTTGTACAACCACCGTTCGCCCGGCTGGTACATGAGCGGCAGCGACCCGAGCGCCGCCATCCACGTGTCGGGATCGTGGGCGGCGGGCGGCCAGGGCGGCCCGCCGATGCTCTGCAGGCCCAGCGCTGCCTCGGCCCGCTGGATCGGGTAGCTGCCGGGCGGCGCCATCACCGATCCGAAGCCGAGCCGGAAGCTGAGCAGATCCTCGAGCGTGATCGGCCGCCGGGCGGGCACGGTGTCGTCCAGCTCGGCGTCGAGGGCGCGCAGCACGCGGCGGTTGGCGAGCTCCGGCAGCAGCTCGTCGACCGGCTGCTCCAGCTGGAGCAGGCCTTCGTCGACCAGCGACAGCGTCGCCGCCGCGGTGATCGGCTTGGTCAGCGAGGCGATCCTGAAGATCGCGTCGCGTCGCAGCGGCGCGTCGCTGCCGAAGGACGGCGAGCCGATCGTGTCGACGTGCAGCTCATCGCCGTGGGCGACGAGCGTGACCAGTCCCGGCAGCTCGCCGGCCGCGACGTGCTCCGCCATCGAGTCGTGCAGGAGCGCGAGGCCGTCGCTCGAGAGCACAGCGGGTGGCAGCTAGGCCTGCGGGGGAGGCGCCGGGTCGCGGAGCGCGCAGCGTGGATCGTGGTGGCTGGCCAGCGTGGCCAGCAGCGCGTGCAGCGTCTCGCGCTGCTCCGCGTCAAGCGGCGAGAAGAAGTCGTCCTCCAGCCGCTGCACGATCGCCCGCAGCCGGCGCAGCATCGTCCGGCCGTCCGGCGTCAGCTTGACCACGTGGCGCCGGCGGTCGTCGGGATCGCGCTTGCGCATCACCAGCTCCCGCTCCTCCAGCTCGTCCAGCAGTCGCACGATGTGGCTGCGGTCGTAGCCGAGCGCGTCGGCGATCATTGCCTGCGTCTCGCGCGGGTCCTCCTCCAGCAGCGCCAGCACCGCGAAGTGAAACGCCGAGAGGCCGGTGCCTTCGAACGCCGCGTGGGAGCTGTCCTTGGCAGCGAACCCGAGCCGCTTGAGCAGGAACACGTCGCTCGACAGGAGCTCCTTGGGCGGGCCCGGGAGCTGCCGTGTGGGGTGGCTTTGGGTGTCGGTCACATTCATCACCACCGAAGTGTAGCGCATCCGATAGTCGATTTGTGCTATCGTGGCATTCATCAACGATTTTAGGAGTCAATGAATGCTGCAGTCATCGATTATCGGAAGCCCGCCGCGTCGCAAGGGGCTTGCCCTGGCAGTGATCGTGGCGGCTCAGTTCATGGTCGTGCTCGACATCGCCATCGTGAACGTCGCGCTGCCCGCCATCAAGGGCGACCTGCACTTCGCGGAGGGAAACCTGCAGTGGGTGATCAGCGCCTACGCGATCCTGTTCGGCGGCGTCCTCCTGCTGGGCGGTCGGCTGGCCGACGTGTTCGGCCGCCGGCGCGTGTTCATGATCGGCCTGGCGGTGTTCTCGATCAGCTCGCTGCTGTGCGGCCTATCCTGGTCGGAAGGCTCGCTGATCGCGTTTCGCGCGCTGCAGGGCCTGGGCGGGGCGCTGTTCGCACCGGCCGGTCTCTCGATCCTGATGACCACCTTCGCCGAGGGCGCCGAGCGCAACCGCGCGCTGGGCATCTGGGGCGCAGCGTCCGGCTCGGGTGGAGCGGCGGGCGTGCTGCTGGGCGGCTTCCTCACCTCGTACCTGAACTGGTCGTGGGTGTTCTTCATCAACGTGCCGGTCGGGATTGCCGTGATCGCAGCCGCACCGCTGGTGCTGGCTGAGAGCCGTGGGCAGGGGCACCGCCACTTCGACGTGGCCGGCGCCACCTCCGTCACCGCCGGCGTGATGCTGCTGGTGTACGCCATGACGCGCGCCACCCAGGAGGGCTGGGGCAGCTTCGCCACGGTCTCGCTGCTGGGCGCGTCGCTCGTGCTGCTCGCCGCGTTCATCGCGATCGAGCTGCGCTCGCCGGCCCCGCTGCTGCCGATGCAGATCTTCCGCAACCGGATGCTCTCGGCCGCGAACGCGACGGCTGCGGTGATCGGCGCGATCGCGTTCTCGGAGTTCTTCCTGCTGACGCTGTACATGCAGCAGGTGCTGGGCTACTCCGCGATCCAGACGGGCGTCGGCTTCGCCGCCGTCACGTTCACGATCATCGTGTTCTCGAACGTGGCCCAGACGCTGGTCACGCGGCTGGGCGTCCGCTCGGTGCTCGCCACCGGACTCACGCTGGACGCCGTCGCGCTCGTCTGGTTCACCCAGCTGCCGGTGCATGGGCACTACTTCTGGGACCTGTTCCCGGCGTTCCTGATCAGCGGCGTGGGCCTGGCGCTCTCGTTCGTGCCGGTGACGATCGCCGGGCTGGCGGGCGTGCACCGCGCGGACGCGGGCATCGCCTCCGGCCTGATCAACACCACCCGCCAGGTGGGCGGCGCCGTCGGCCTGGCGGCGGTCACGACGATCGCCGCGTCGTACGCGTCCACGGGCGCCGGCGCAACCGGACTGGCGCGCGTGGCAGCAGTCGACGGCGGCCTCACCCGCGGCTTCCAGGTCGGGTTCGCCGTCCTGGCAGGCGCGGCGGTGCTCGGCGCCGTGATCTCCGCCGTGCTGCTCCGGCCCCGCCCCGAGGGCGCGGTGGTCGAGCCGCTCACTTCCCTGTCCACAGCTCGCCTTGAGGAGGCTGCCTGATGATGATGACGCTAACCCCCGGCCTCGATGGGCAGCGGAACGCGCTGCTCGACGGAACGATCGACGACATGCTGCTGCGGCTTCGCGGCCTGGTGCTGGTCGGCGGTCTGCTCGAACAGCGAGGCGCCTCGGCTGAGGAGGTCGAAGCCCATGTCCGTGAGGCCGACCGCCTGCGGGCGAAGCTCGCCCGCCTGATCGGCGGCGACGACGCGGGCCTGGCCGCCTGACACCAACACCTGCGGGCCCGGCGGCGGTCACATGCCGGCCGGGCCCGCGGGTTCTCTGGCAGTACGATGCCGGGGTGGATCACTTCTACCCGCCCCAGGTCAGCTCCCACTGGTGATCGTTTGACCACGCCGCCCGTGTGGCGGCCGACGTACGCCGGGCGGCGGGGCCGCCGCAGCTGAAGCGACGGCCGGGCAGGCTGGCGGCCGTGCGCGCGTGGCTGGCTGCGCTGGTCGACTAAGCCTCAGTCCTCAAGTAGGTGGATGCCAAGCGCGTCCGCCAGCTGCGGGGCGAGCCCCACCACCGCGTCGAACTCCATCGACGTGCCCGCCAGGCCCGCGACGCTCTCGACCGCCTCGAGCCGGCAGCGCCGCAGCTCGGAGTTCGCGAACCGCGCCTTCGAGAACACGGCCCCGGTCAGGTCGCAGTCGTGGAACCGCACCCAGCTGCAGCGCGCACCGGTGAAGTCGGCCTCCCGCAGGTTGCACGAGTCGAACGTGACCCGCACCAGCTGGGAGAGGCGAAACGCCGACAGGTCGGCTGCCGCGTTGCGCCAGACGGTGTCGTGGATCCGCGTCTCGGCCCACTGGGCGCCGGTCAGGCGCCCGCCCGACACCAGCACCCGCGTCAGCGACCCGCCTCGGATCACCGCGTTGGCGAGGTTCGGCTCGTCGAGCACCGCGTCCGTTAGCTCCGGGTCGGCCAGCGCGGCGCCGCTGAGGTCGCAGCCCCAAAGCCGCGCCTCGTCGATCCGCAACCCGGAGGCCTCCAGGCCGGCCCACCTGGCCCCGTGCAGCTCGACGCCGGCCAGCTCGTGTGGCTGGCCGAGCTCGGGGTGGTCGGCCGAAAGCGCCTCCAGCGATGCCGGCAGGCGTGGCACGCTGGGAGTGGTCGGCGAGGGCACGGCGGTAGCCTAGGCGGACGGGGCGAAGCGAACGACGCGGCCGCCCAGGGTGGTCGCGTACAACTGGCCGCGTGCGTCCAGGCCGAACGAGGACAGGCCCTCCAGCCTGGGCAGCGCCAGCAGCTGCGGCCGGCCGCCGCCTGCCGGGAGCGACCAGATCCGGCCGCTGCAGAAATCGCCATAGACGTAGCGGCCGCGCAGCGCCGGCACCTCGCTGCCCCGGTAGACGTAGCCACCGGTGATCGAACAGCCCTCGGTGTGCGGGTAGACGGCGACCGGCCACACCAGCCGCGAGCGGTTGATCGGCTGGCGCTTGTAGACCGCTCGGCCCTCGTAGGCGTTCCACCCCAGGTTCGCGCCGGGCCGCGTTCCGGCCCGCAGGTGGTCGACCTCCTCGTAGCGGTTCTGCCCGACGTCGCCGATCCAGAGGTCGCCGGTGGCCGGGTCGAACGAGAACCGCCACGGGTTGCGCAGGCCGTATGCGTACATCTGGGGGCGCGGGTCGGCCTTGGCGACGTCCAGCCGCAGGATCTTCCCCAGCAGCGATGCCTGGTTCTGGCCGTTGCCCTCGGGGTCGCCCTCGCTGCCGCCGTCGCCCATGCCCACGTACAGCATGCCGTCGGGGCCGAACGCCAGCGCCCCGCCGTTGTGGTTCGCAAACGGCTGGTGCACGAACAGGATCGTCCGCAGGCTGCCGCTGCGGGTGTCCAGCTGGGCGACGTGGGTGTTTCCGTCCAGGTCGGTGTAGTCGACGTAGGCGAGGCGATTGCTGGCGTAGCGCGGGCTGAAGACGATCGACAATAGCCCCTGCTCGGCGCCCTGGGCGACCTGGCCGCGCAGGTCGAGCAGCGGCTTTTGCGCCGGGTGGCCGTCGGTCAGCACCAGCACGAGGCCCGTCTTCTCGACCACCGCCAGCTTCGCGGTGCCGGGGATCCCCGCCACGTCCACCGGCGAGTCGAGCCCGGTCGCGACTGTCACCAGACGCACGCCGGTTGCCGGCGGCTGCGACGGCGGTGACGAGGGCGGAGGCGATGGGGGCGGCCCGGACGCGGTCGTCCCGGCGCCCCGCCCCGCGCAGGCGGCGCCGAGCAGCACGATCACGACGCACACGGCTCGCAGGCTGGCAGCCACGCATCCAGTATCGCGCGATACTGCGGTGAACCTACCGTGGGGAGCGTGCCGTGAGCATCATGAGCGAGACGATGCAGTCCCAGCCCGAGCAGCTGCGCGGCATGCTGGCGGATACCACTGGCGTCGATGCGGCCGCAGGTCGGTTGCGGGGCAGGCGCCTGTACCTGGTCGGCACCGGCACCAGCTGGCACGCGGCCAACATCGGTGCCTGGTTCCTGCGCGCCGCCGACGTGGACGCGTGGCCGGTGCAGGCGATGGATGCCGTGCTCTACGGCCCGCGCCCGGCCGGCGGCGAGGGGCTGATCCTGCTCAGCCACAAGGGCACGAAGACCTACACGCTGAAGATGCTGGAGCGGGCCCGCGCGGAGGGCGTGCCGACGGCCGTGATCTCGGGCCAGGGTGCTCCCGGCGCCGAGATCGAGACCTCGGTGGTGGAGCGCTCGGCCGCGTACACCGCCAGCCACACGGGCGCGATGCTGCGCCTGGCGCAGCTGGCGACGGCGCTGGGCGCAGACCTGGGCTCGCTGAACGGCGTCCCGGACTCGGTGGAGGCGGTCGTGGAGGGGCCGGCCGTCGGCGTGGTTCCCCCGCGGCGGGCGATGGAGTTCGTCGGCGCCGGCCCCAACCAGTGGACGGCCGCCGAGGGCGCGCTGAAGGTGCGGGAGACCGCCTACGTCGCGTCCGCGGGGATGGGCGTGGAGCAGTTCCTGCACGGCCCATCGGTGGCCGTCGGCACCGACGACACGCTGATCTGCCTGGACGGCGGCGGGCCCGGCAGCGACCGGCTGGCCCAGGTCGCACGCTCGGCGGAGTCCGCCGGCGTGCCGGTGCGGACGATCGCCGCCGACGCGCCGAGCGAGCTGCTGTCCGTGTTCCCGCTGACGGCGGTCGTCCAGAAGATCGCGCTCGAAACCGCAGAGACGCTGGGCACGAACCCCGACAGCTTCGGCCGCGACGTGCCGGCGCGGGCCCAGGCGCTGGACGGGATTGCGCTCTAGGAGGGCCACCGCGCCCGTCAGCGAGCGCGAGCTGCGCTGGGCGGGGCGGTCAGCCGTCCGCCTCGGCCTTCAGCTCCGCGAACAGGCGGTCGAGCTCCGGCACCTCGGCGCGCAGGCTGGGCAGGTTCACGACGATCCCCTCCTGCGTTGTTCGCGCCAGCACGACGATGGTCTCCTCGTCCGGGGAGGGGTTCTCCTCGCGGTGCGGGACGTACGGCGGCACGTAGACGTAGTCGCCGGGGCCGGCCTCGATCCGCCGCTCCTCGTCGTTTTCGAGGAACACGAAGACGGGGTGGCCGGACACCACGTAGATGCCGGTCTCGGCCTCGCCGTGGTGGTGGTCGCCCGAGATCATCCCGGGCGCGACGATCGCCTTGCCCATCCAGAGCTTGCGCGACCCGTGTCGCTTCCCGGAGATCGCCTCGTACCTGCGCATGCCGGGGGTCTGCGCCGTGTCCTCGCTCAGCTCATTGCTGCCGGTGTGGTGCAGCTGCCGGTGCCAGGCGGCGTTGCCTGCGTCGGAGCCATGCGGGTGGTGTTCGGTGGCCACGTGCGCAGGATAGAACGGCGTGCGCGTCGTTGTGCGGTGCGATCGTCGCGCCTATCGTGCCCGGGTCCAGATTCGAGCAGGAGGAGGTGGGCAAGATGCCTGAACGAAACGGAAGCGCGGAGTGGCGCGGCGATCTCAAGGCCGGCTCGGGCTCGCTCGTCGTGGGAGACGGCGTGTTCGCAGGCGCGTACTCGTTCGCATCACGGTTCGAGGAGGGCCCGGGCACGAACCCGGAGGAGCTGATCGCGGCGGCGCACGCAGCCTGCTTCAGCATGGCGTTCGCGAATATCCTCAGTCAGGCCGGCCACACGCCCGACCGCATCTCGACCGCGGCGCGGGTGACGCTGCGCAACATCGACGGCGCGCCCACACTGGCCCGCGTCGACCTGGAGACGACCGGCCAGGTGCCGGGCCTCGACCAGGAGCAGTTCCAGGGCTACGCCGACCAGGCGGTCAAAGACTGTCCCGTGTCGCGTGCGCTGGCCGGGATCCCCGAGATGGTGGTTACCGCACGACTCGGTTGACCAGCGCCGCCACCCGGCCGGCCAGGGCGTCGTCCACGATGCCGGCCGGTAGCGAGCCGAAGGCGTCCGTCGGGCCGTCCCAGCGCAGCTCGTCGACGTCGCCGAACAGCGGCGCGTCGGTGCGCAGGGTGGCGATCGTCTTGAACAGCAGGGCCAGCTCGCGGCGGTCACCCAGGATGTTGTCGGGAAACTGCTCGATCGCGCCGTGGCTTCGGATCAGCCCGGCCGCGGTCACCGCCCCGATGCCCTTGATGCCGGGATAGCCGTCGGCCGAATCGCCGACCAGCGCCAGGTAGTCCGGGATGTGCTCGGGCGAGACGCCGAACTTCTCGACGACGCCCGCGGCGTCGCGGATCATGCCGCTTCGGCGATCGACCTGGACGACCCGCTCCCCCGACACGCACTGGGCCAGATCCTTGTCCGGCGTCCAGATGCAGACCTTGTGCACGCTCGCGTCCTGGGCGGCGAGGTGCACCGCCGATGCCATCGCGTCGTCTGCCTCCAGCTCGACCATCGGCCAGACGGCGACGCCCATCGCCGCCAGCGCGAGCTCCAGTGGCTCGAACTGCGCCTTCAGCGCCGGATCGACGCCGGCTCCGGTCTTGTAGCCCGGCCACAGGTCGTTTCGAAACGACTCGATCACGTGGTCGGTGGCAACGCCGATGTGCGTCGCGTCGCCCTCGATCATGCCCAGTACGGTGCCCAGCACGCCGCGGACGGCGGCGAACTGGGGATGCTTCGGCTTCCGTCCCCGCATGCTCCCGTAGAAGTGGCGAAACAGCTCGTAGGTGCCGTCGATCAGGTGGACGATCACCGGCTGGCGGTCGGGCGCGTCGGACATGCCGACACCCTACTCAGCCGGGTGCGCGTACGACGGCGTACCGCGCGCAGACCAGGTCGCCGTTCCGCGCCGTCTCGTCCAGCCGCAGCTCGATCCGTCGCGGCAACAGCGGCGCCCCCGCGCCCAGCGTGACGGGCGCGATCGACACGATCACCTCGTCCAGCAGGCCGGCCTCGGCGAACTGGCCGGCCAGGTCACCGCCGCCCACGACCCAGATGTTCCGGTCGCCGGCGGCAGCGGCCATCTGCCTGTGCACCTCGCTCACGGCCGCGCTCGTGAACTCGATCGGGGCGCCGGGGACGACCTGCAGCTGCCGGTGTGTGAAGACCCATCCGGGGATGTCGTACGGCCACTCCCACTGCTCCGGCGGCTTGTCGGCGAACTCATGGCCGAGGATCCACTCATACGTCGTCGACCCCATCGCCAGCGCGCCCACCTGGGCGATGAACCCGCCGTAGTTCATCGGCCCGTCCTCGTCGTGCTTGCGCGTGAACAGCCAGTCCAGCGAGTTGTCCGGGTCGGCGATGAAGCCGTCCAGCGTGGTCGCCGTGTAGTACTGCGTGAGGCTCACGAGCCGCTCCTTCCGCGTGACCGCCGATACGATAGGCGAGGTATCTGCGATGGTGACGGTTGACGACGTGCGATCGGTGCTGGCTGACCTGCCTCGCTCCTACGAGGTGGTCGTGCGCGGCCGCATCAAGTTCCGCGTCGGGCAGATCGTCTACGTCGCCTTCTCGAAGGACGAGAGCGAGATCGGCTTCGGCTTCCCCAAGGAGGAGCGGGAGTACCTGGTCGCCAGCGATCCCGAGACGTTCATGATGCCGGGCGAAAACGACCTGCGGTTCCAGTGGGCCGAGGCGCGCATGGCGAAGCTCGAGTTCGAGGAGATGCGCGACCTCGTCATCTACGCGTGGAGCATGTGCGTCCCCAGGTACGTCTGGGAGCCCTACGTGGTGCGCTGAGCCGGCGACCTGCATCTCACCCCGTTGGCACGATGCGCCGGGGTCTCGCCTTCCGGGATCCTCCTGATCTCGACGAGCGAACACGGGAGGGGCTGTGGCGGACGAACAACAGATGCAGCAGGGTGCCGCGGCGCCCTGGCGGCCGAGCGCGCGGTTGGAGGCGATGTGGCAGCGCGACGTGATCAAGCCGCTGGACGACTTCCAGGATCCGTCACAGGAGTGGCGGCGGTTGTTCTCGGAGCTGCTCGGGACCTTCTTCCTGGTGCTCGTCGCGTGTGGCGGGGGCGTGATGGGCGAGGCGTTCCCGAACACGATCAGCCGCAGCGCTGCCGTCACCGCGCCCGGGTTGATGGTGCTCGGAATCATCCTGTTCATGGGCAAGGTGTCCGGCGCTCATCTCAATCCGGCGGTCAGCGTGGCGTTCTCGCTGCGCGGCGACTTCCCGTGGCGGCGCGTCCCCGGCTACATCGTCGCCCAGCTGGTCGGCGCAGCGCTTGCGGCGTGGTTCGTGCAGAGCGTGATCAACGCCTCTGCCGTCTTCGGGTCCAACTATCCGGCATCCGGGTACACGTCCACGGACGCGTTCCTGATGGAGGCGGTGCTGACGCTGGGCCTGGTCAGCGTGATCCTGGGGACGGCCTCCGGGGCCCAGAACCTGGGCGTGTTCGGCGCGCTCGGCGTCGGCGGGTACATCATCCTGGCCGGGCTGTGGGGCAGCCCCATCTCGGGCGCGTCCATGAACCCGGCCAGAACGTTTGGCCCGGATCTGGTGGGCGGGGACTTCACCAGCTACTGGGTGTACGTCGCCGGGCCGCTGGTTGGGGCCGGGCTGGCCGTGGCCGCCGCGTTCGTGCTGCGAGGCGCGGGCGGCGGGCAGGCAGGATCCGGCGCCGCGCAGGGTGATCTCTTCACGGAGGCCCACCGGCCCGACAAGGCTTAGCCGTCACGGCGGGTTCGCCCGCTCCAGCACGTCCGCGTACAGCTCGGCCACCTCGTGTGGGGCGAGCCGCAGCGTGGCCTCGCCGACCGTCACCTCGTGGCGCTGCACGGAGGGCGACGTGGTGGGATCGGGATCGCCGAACAGGAACACCTTCCGCTCCTCCGCGACCGCGAGGGCGGCGTCGGCAAGGCGCTCGCGGTCGCCTCGCAGGAGGATGTGGAACATCGGCGTCTGGGGAGGGTCGGGCACGACCTCGATGCCCTCGACCGCGCCCAGCGCGGCCGCCAGGGCGCGCGCGTGCTCCACGTACTCCGGGATCCGCTCGAGACGCTGGTCGAGCGACAGCTCCGCAGACACGACGAAGGGGTGCATCGTCACCAGGTTTCCGCCGTGCCGGCGCTGCCACACGCGAGCCTCGGCCACGAACTCGGCGTCGCCCGCCAGCGCGGCCCCGGCCAGCGCGTCGAGATCCTTGTAGAAGGAGACGTAGACGCTGTCGAACAGGCCGGCGACCTCCGCGTGGTCACGCTCGTAGAACGGCCCCGTCTGCCACAGGCGGGCGCCGTCGAGATGCAACGCGATCCCGCGCTCCCGCGCCCAGCCGGTCTGGGCCACGAGGTCGTCCCACGCCGGCAGCAGGCCGCCGATCTCGCGCTGGGGCAGCTCGAGCAGCAGCGCCGCGACGGGCTCGTGGATCCCCTCCAGGTCGCCGAGCGTGATCAGGCGGTTGGGGTCGCCGACCAGCCGGCCGTGCAGCCCGTGCAGCATCTGGTAGCCCTTCTGCTCGTGGATCTCGAGGTGGCAGGTGGGATGAAAGGCGACCGTCCGGGTGCCCCTGCGATCGCTCCAGATGCGCAGAGCGATCTGCTGCGCCATCGTGCCGCTGGGCATGAACACCGCCGCCTCCGCGCCCAGGATCTCGGCGATGCGGCCCTCCAGCCGTTCGATGCGCTCGCCGGAGCCGTAGACGTCCGCCCGCTCGTCCTCGTCGGTCGCGTCTGCGATCTCCGACAGCCGCTCTCGCATCGGCCGTCCGTGCCAGGCGTTCACAAAACGCTCTGCGCCGCTGATCGCGGCCTTGATGCGGGCGTCGTCCGGCATGGCGGCTGGTTGTATCACGTCGCCCGCCCGGGCCCTAGTATCCGCCGCATGGCTGCCACCACGTGATCGACGCCGGGGGTCACGTCCTGTTCTTTGCGCTGGCCGCGGCGGTCAGCCCGCTCACGCTGACGGCGACGCTGGTCGTCCTGCGGAGCAGGCACCCGCGCGCGAACGGCATCGCCTTCCTCAGCGGGTTCCTGCTCGGAACGACGATCGCCTGCGGTCTCGGCCTTGCCATCGGCCAGGCCGCCGTCGATCGCCTCAACTCGCACGAGACGTTCGAAGAGCTTGTGACGCTCCTGCTCGGTGCCGCGCTGCTGGTCGTCGGGCTGCGGGCGCGGCACGCGTCGCCGCGGCCGCAGACTCAGGGGAGCCGTGCCGGTGCGATCCTGGCGGGGCTCGCGAACGTGCGGCCGGCCGCCGCGTTCTCGATGGCCGGGCTGCTCGGCTTCGGCGGGCCGAAGCGGCTCGTGCTCACGTTCCTTGCCATGGCATCGGTCAGCGATGGGGGTCTTGGCGACGTCGCTGATCTAACGCTGGTCGTCGTCTACATCGCGGTCGCCACCGTGCTCGTCTCGGTGCCCGTCGGCATCGTGATCGTCGCGGGCGACCGCGCCGCCGGGCTGCTCGCCCGCGGCCACTCCTGGCTGACCGGGCACGAGGCGTGGTTGCGGGTGTGGCTCTCGGCCGGGATCGGCGTTGCGCTGCTCGTGGATGGGCTCGTACGCCTGGTGGCGTGAGCCATCACCCGCCCGCTGATGGCGCGATCGCCGCCTTCTGCGCCACGATCGCGAACTTGCGGACGCGTCCCGTCTCCAGCCACTCGCTCCACAGCCGGTGGGCGGCGATCAGGTCGTCCAGCGCCTGGCTGCCGATCTGCGCGGTGATGGCCGTTGCGTCGGCCGTGTACGCATCGATCAGCGAGTCAGCCACGGCGCGGTGGGACTGGCTGCAGTCCTCCTGCCAGCGGACGACCAGCCCGGCGCTCTCCAGCAGCGCGCTCATCTCCTGGAGCGGGGTCAGCCAGACGGTGTCGGCGTCGGGCATGCGTGCGCGCTCCGTGCCGGTCAGCGGCCGGCCCTCCTCGAGCGTGAACGCGAACCGTCCGCCGGCCGGGAGCGCTCCCGAGATCCCCTCCAGCAGCGGCCGCTTGTCGGCGAAGGCGAGCATCGTCTCGAGCAGGAGCACCACCTCGAACGTGCCACGAGGGAGCGGCGGCACCCTCGCGACCTCGAAGCGGCACCGAAGGCCGTCGGAGCGCGTGCGTGCAATCTCGATGGCGCTCGCGCTGTAGTCGACTCCCAGGTAGCCGCAGCCCAGCTCCCGCGTGATGAACCGGCCCGGCCCGGCCACTCCGCAGCAGAGGTCGAGCACGGACACGCCGCCGGCGACGCCGGCCCGCTCCGCCAGCGTCAGGATCTCCGCGGCGCGCATGAAGCTCTCCTGCTCGACGTACTCGCCCGGGGCGTAGGCCGACCCCCTGGCTCGCTGCAGGGCCTCGGCGAACGGAACCCGCTCGTCCTGCCTCACGACAGCGCTCCCCGGCCGGGCGTCCGAAAGAACCGATTCACCCCATCCACGGTACCTTCCTTTCGTATGTTCGAGTACCGAGGCACGCTGCGGTCGGCTCAGGGTGGCCCGCTGATCGGGCTGGCGGCCCAGGTGATGCTGCTCGTGGCGCTAGCGGCGACGGTCGGCCTCGGTGTCGAGGGGTGGTTCGTCGGACTCGCCTGCGGCCTGGCGATGGACGCCGCGCTGGCCCACAACCTGCTCCGAAACCGCTCGGAGCGGATCGGCCCCGCCGGGTGGGTGACGCTCGTGCGGGCGACCCTGGCCGTCGGCGTCGCGGCGCTGGCCGCAGACTCGTTCGGCAACTCCGCGCAGGTCGTGCCCCTGGTGGCGCTCGCAGCGGCCGCGCTGGCGCTGGACTACGTCGA